>DWYO01000128.1 GCA_019118725.1 Candidatus Parabacteroides intestinavium
GCATGGAGAAGGAAACATGTAAGCATTCAAACCAATACGCTTAATAGACGTTTTTGGGGAGGGGGGATAACAATAACAATTCCCATTGTAATGTGCTGATTAAATTTGAAAAGCAATAGAGCAGCTACGACCTTAACTGCAAATCACTTTGTTACATTTTTCTTTTTTTATTTGAAATAAATACTTACCTTTGCCCGCGAAAGATTGGTGTTACGATCCCGATTCCACGGGAAAGTAATGAAAAGGGAATCAGGTGCGAATCCTGGACAGACCCGCTGCTGTAAGCTCTAGAAATCTTTGCTTGAAGCATCACTCTTGCCACTGTCAGAAGGACGGGAAGGCGCCTCAAGCAAGAGCAAGTCAGAAGACCTGCCAATCTTCAGATTTATTGTCGAATGGCTTTCGGGGAAATAAAGCCGACAACACTAAAAACGAAACAAGAATGAGACTTGCTAACATGTTGTTTCTTTGCATCCTGTCGCCTTTGTTGATATGGGCTCAGGAAACAGTTACTCTGTCTGGAATGGTAAAAGACACGGAGAACAAAGCGTTGTCTTCTGTGGCCATCGCCATAGAGGGCAGCTCTTCTGGAGTATATTCGGGAGAAGATGGCTCATATGTCTTGCAAGTTCGTCCGGGTACTTATACGATTCTTATTTCCTCCATGGGTTATGAGCCTATCCAAGTGAAAATACAGTTAGCTCGGGACACACAACGGGATTTTGTCTTAAAAAGCAATTCCGTAAGCCTGAACTCGGTTGAGGTTTACGGTAAGTCCAAAAACCAACAGATTAAGGAGAGTGCGTTATCCGTCAATGCTTTAGACATCAAAGGCATCACCACATCGGTCAATAGCCTCAACTCTATTATCAACCGGACCACCGGCATCCGTATCCGGGAAGAGGGAGGCGTAGGATCAGACTTCGAGCTGTCCATCAACGGAATGTCTGGGAATTCCGTCCGGTACTTTCTGGATGGTATCCCTTTGGATACCAAGGGAAGCAGCATCACATTGGCCAACCTTCCCGTAAATATCATCGATCGTGTCGAAATTTATAAAGGCGTAGTCCCGGCAAGCTTAGGCGCTGACGCATTAGGCGGAGCTATCAACATCATCACTAAAGAGACGAAACAGAACTATCTGGATATCTCGTACGGGATCGGTTCGTTCCACACACACAAAGCAGATTTGAACGCGCAATTTGTGGAAAAACGGACCGGATTATTATTCCGTCCCACTTTAGGTATCAATTATTCGAAGAATGATTACACCATGAAAGAAGTAGAGGTATGGGATGAAGAGAGCCGGGAATATATTCTCCAGAACCGGAAACGCTTTCACGATGATTATTTTTCCCTGCTTGGGCAAATCGAAATAGGCGTGACCCAAAAACCCTGGGCGGACGCTTTATTCGTCTCAGCGTCTTATTCTCAAGTAGACAAGGATTTACAGACTGGATCTGTACAAACCAAAGTATATGGCATGGCCGAAAGGCAGTCCCATGCCTGGAACCTGTCGGCCCGCTATCAGAAACGGGATTTCCTTTGGGATGGACTGCAACTGAACGCCTCTTTATCGCATACCTGGGATTATTCGCTTACCATAGACACAGCTTTCCGGAAATATGATTGGAATGGAGATTACATAACCAGTTCACGTAATGAGATAACCGGGCGTGCCCGTTCGATGCGCCATTACAATCGTCCGACAACAATAGCCCGGGCGAATCTGGATTACACACTGAACACACACCATACATTGAATCTGAACTATTTGCTGACCCGTACCGGAAATGACCGGTATGATGAAATAGATACAGAGTTTGAACCCTCCAACGATATTCTAGCCAAACATATCCTCGGACTTTCCTACAACCAGTCTTTCTTTGAAGGAAGGATGGAAAATACCTTCTTCGTGAAAGATTATGTCAACCATGTCCGTATCCGGCAACAGGATCTGTATTGGATTACAGGCTCTGAGGATATCCCGGCCTCATCAACCCACAATTATATCGGTTATGGCGTAGGGACACGTTACACGTTCCTGAATGCCCTCGCCCTGAAAGCCTCTTTCGAGCATAGCGTCCGCCTTCCGATGGCAAGAGAGTTGTTGGGAAACGGAACCACGGTCTATGCGAATGTCAAGTTAACACCGGAAGAAAGCAATAATGTGAACGCCGGATTGTTCGGGACCTACCGCCCTGCCTCGGGTCACACACTTTATTATGAGGCAAACGGATTCCTGCGTTATGTAGATAACTATATTCAAGCCGTAGTTTCCGAAAAAGAGGGAATGATGCAATACCAGAACCTCCCGGCCGTACACATCAAAGGTATCGAAGGGGAAATCCGTTACGACTGGCAAAACCGGTTACAGCTTCATGCCAATGCCTGTTATCAGGACGCGCGAGATCAGATGGAATTCAAATCAGACGGGAAACCTTCCGCCACCTATAATAACCGGGTACCCAATAAACCCTGGCTTTTTTGCAATGCCGAAGCAGCTTATTCCTTTTACAACATCGGATTGCCAGAAAGCCGATTACGCATCAGTTACAATTATCAATGGGTGCATTGGTTTTTCCTGTCTTGGGAAGCCTATGGCGCACTGGAGAGTAAAGCCCGTATCCCGGCGCAACATATCTCTTCGCTGGCCCTCTCCTACTCCTGGAAAAACGAACGTTACAACCTGTCGTTACAATGTGATAATCTGTTTGACGCTACGGCATACGATAATTATAAGCTCCAGAAACCAGGACGTTCATTCTTTTGCAAGTTCAGATTATTCATCAATTAAATTATATTCCGCATGAAAAAAGTTCAATTATTCGCATGTGCCTTTGCTACGGCACTTTTTACGTTGTCTTTCACGGCTTGTGATGAAGATGATCCTGTTGTTCCGGACCCGGATCCCACTCCTACCCCCACACCGGAACCTGACCCGGATCCTGTTCCTGACGAACAGACCTATCATTTTGACCTGTTCCTGACTGTAGGCCGCCAAGGAGGTATGGGACGTGATGTAACGACAATCGTCAAAAGTACTGATGCGCTGACCTCAGACCAAGAAATGATTAACTTGGAAAACGATGGCGTGGAAATCAATGCTGACTATACGATGGAAGCTATCTACAAAGGTGCTTATTATTACCAAGTACCGGTAGCGGCCGACCGTTTCGTGAAATTCCAGATCAAAGACAATGCGGTTAATGTTATCCAGGCTCAACCGTTCCAAACGAATACATACAATATCCGCCAGTATACCCATGCTTGGATTGATGATAATACATTAATCATCATGGCAGCCGATGGAGAGGCCAAACATATTCAGTGGACTAAATTAAACACCCAAGATATGCGCATTTTGGATGAAGGCACCTTAGCCTTGGAAGTACCGATGCAAGACGAAGGCTATACGGTATTCTCCACCTCTGGAATAGTCGCTTATAGAAAGAGCGATGCTAAACTTTTCTATTTCTATTTCGGGAAAACCAAGTCAGGGCGAGGAGGAGAATCGACCCCTTACTTCTATACGGCTATCATCAATCCGGAAACCATGGAGATAGAAAGCAATCAGGCAAATACCCTGGCCCAGGAAATGGCTGGAAGCGCGTATGGAGAACTCTTACAAAACACCGTCATGTTTGACGAAAATGACAACCTTTATCTGGCAGCATTCTCGGATACCGATATAGAAGAGGGGCATTTACTTCGTATCAACGCCGGCGCTACCGATTTTGACCCGAATTATGAAGGATTCCGGAATCCGGACGGGAAATTACTTACCATTCACTATTTAGGAGACGGAAAAGCACTTATCTATTCCCGGAATGATGCTTCCGGAACCGACATTGACAGCTACAGCCATTACTACTCCATCTTGGATTTGGAAACCGGAGAGCGCACTCGCTTGACTTATGAAGGGGAAGAAATCCCGTATAGCAGCGGCCGGTTCTCCCAACGCACCGCTATTATAGATGGCAAAGTC
>DWYO01000129.1 GCA_019118725.1 Candidatus Parabacteroides intestinavium
GATGAGGCCGTATCTTTGGCTTTAATCCAGTATTTCTTCACCAATCCGGATGACACTCGTGAAGTAGACGAACTATTGGCACTGATTTCTCCGGATTTACGTGAACATTACATTTATAAATCTTTAGAAGAGTATAGTGAACGGGCTAAACGTACAAGTATTGGCGCCGAAGCTCCCACATTTAAAGTAAAAAACCTGCATGGGAAAGAAGTGAATCTGGCAAATATTTCGGGAAGATACATTTTGCTGGCGTTCAGTGCACCGTGGTGTGAAATGGAGAAGCCCGGAGAACCTTATCTGAATCAGATTGCGGCCAAATACCTGTCAGAGGATTTGAGCATGATTGTAATCACCTTAGATGAGAACTCCGATAAGGTTCGGCATTTGGTAAAGAAAGATAGCATTCAATGGAATCTGGTAACAGATTCGGCAGGACAAGCCTCAGCTTTGATTGATTTATACAACGTAAGTGAACTGCCCAGCTGCTATCTGATAGACCAAGATAAAAAGATTCTACTGAAAACAGAAAATAATTTGGAAATCAGAGATACATTAGAAGAGTTATTGGGCAAAGGTCGATAAAACCTCCAGCCCGATACCTTAACATGAAATATTAACAACAATAAGAGCTTAACTATGTTGGTCAAGACGTTTGCTGCTGCCGTGCAAGGAATTTCGGCAACAATAATAACCATTGAGGTAAATTGTACAAAAGGCGTTCAGTTTTTCTTAGTCGGACTACCTGATGTAGCTGTACGGGAAAGTCATGAACGCATTATCTCAGCACTACAAGTAAACGGATATAAGTTTCCTCGGAATCGGATTGTTATCAATATGGCACCGGCAGACATCCGAAAAGAGGGATCTGCTTATGATTTGCCATTGGCTATAGGCATATTGGCAGGAGCCGAACAAATCTCATCCGAAAAACTTTCTCAATACATGTTGATGGGAGAGCTGTCTTTGGATGGGACCTTAAACCCGATTAAAGGAGCCTTGCCCATTGCAATCAAGGCACGAGAAGAAGGCTTTAAGGGACTTATTCTTCCGAAACAAAACGCCCGCGAAGCAGCCGTGGTAAACAATCTGGATGTATACGGTGTCACCAATATCAAAGAGGTTATCCTTTTTATGGAAGGAAAGCAAGACTTAGCTCCTACGATTGTAGACACACGCAAGGAATTCTATGCCAAGCAACAACTGTTTGAATATGATTTTTCGGAAGTGCGCGGACAAGAAAATGTGAAAAGGGCATTGGAAGTTGCAGCAGCCGGCGGACATAATCTGCTGATGATTGGCCCTCCGGGAAGCGGAAAATCCATGCTTGCCAAAAGGCTTCCGTCCATTTTACCTCCTTTCTCTCTTCATGAATCTTTAGAGACGACAAAGATTCACTCTGTGGCCGGAAAAATCGGAAGTGAGACCTCATTGATGACCCAACGTCCGTTTCGTGCTCCCCACCATACCATATCGGACGTAGCCATGGTAGGTGGAGGCTCTTTTCCACAACCGGGTGAAATCAGTTTAGCCCACAACGGTATTCTGTTTTTAGATGAATTGCCGGAATTTAACCGAAGCGTCTTAGAAGTGATGCGTCAACCCTTAGAGGATAGAATGATAACCATCTCCCGAGCCCGATTCACGGTAGAATATCCTGCGGGATTCATGTTGATTGCTTCCATGAACCCTTGCCCTTGCGGCTATTATAATCATCCTACCAAGGCGTGCGTCTGCTCTCCGGGAGCAGTTCAAAAATACATGAACCGGATATCCGGCCCCCTACTCGACCGTATAGACATTCAAATCGAGATTGTTCCCGTACCTTTCGAGAAAATTTCGGAACAAACAGATGCTGAGCATAGTTCCGCAATCCGGGAACGGGTCATTGCAGCCCGCGCCATTCAAAACAAACGATTTGCCGATTATCCTCATGTGCATTGCAACGCACAAATGAATAGCCGATTACTGCATGAATATGCGCAACCAGATCAGGCTGGACTTGCTTTACTGAAGAGTGCCATGAACAAGTTAAACCTTTCCGCCCGAGCCTATGACCGCATTTTAAAGGTTTCACGTACCATTGCTGATTTAGCAGGTTCAGAAAAGATAGAGCCGGCACATTTGGCCGAAGCTATTCATTACCGCAATCTGGACAGAGAAAGTTGGGGAGGATGATTCTCAATTATTATGCCGACCTTTGCCTCACCATATTCGGGCGAAAAGGCCGGCATTAATTGCAGTTTGCTTTTTATTATTTCAACTTATAGACATTCAGCGATTTTACCGTAAAGTTTCCACGTACTGATTCAAATTGCAAGCGATTATAAGGGGCATTAGGAAATACACGGTTGGTCATGACATACTTTCCATCTTCACCAAACACTTCAATACTCGATTTGTCAATGAACAGCCGAATCCGGATAATATCGGTATCACCTACAGGAGCAACCGTTACGGCCGGAAAATCCTTGCTGAAATCAGTCAGTCCACTCTCACTACGGTCCATCACAAACTGTTTTTGCGGAACATTGTAATACATATAGATTTTTTCGTCTTTCGCATTCAGCAGACTGAATACGATCTTAGACGCACCGGAGTTTTTAATAGTCATTTCTATCTCATAAGCTCCGTCATTATGCTCCAAAAGACTATTTATCTCATACGTATCGCTTACCTTAAAAGAAGGAACGGATACCTTTTCACCACGCAAAGACTCGATTTCCGGTGAAGGCGCCGACTTCAAAAAATAGTCACCGTTTTCTTTATAAAGAGTCAGGTCACGCGCAAGGGTATTACTTCCTCGGTACTGTGAAGTAGGCAACACGGCTTGATACTGCCAATTGCTCATCCACCCTAAGGCAATACAACGACCGTCTGGAGCATTGCTCCAAGTTACGGTTGCATAATTATCTTTGCCCCAATCCAACCATTTGGTTTGTGTAGGCGATTCGTTCGTAAATTTCTTTCCGTCAAATGTCCCCACAAAATATTGCGCCGCACTGCCTCCGAAAGGTCCACCAGGATTCAAATTGCAAATCAGCACCCATTTCTTTTCTTTACTGCCTTCCACCGGCAACTGCACTAAGTCAGGGCACTCCCATACACCGCCATGCGCCCCCTGTTTGGCACCGAAACTACTCTCCTTTTTCCATTCTTTCAGATTCTTTGACGAGAAAATCTGCATCTCTTGTCCGACAGCCAAAATCATCACCCAATGTTTATCCGGTGCATACCAGAATACTTTCGGGTCACGAAAGTCCCGTTCTTGGGAAGTCAATATCGGATTACCTACATATTTAGTAAAAGTTTTCCCGTTGTCCAAGCTATAAGCCAAACTTTGAGACTGGCTATCTCCCCACGCAGTAGACTTGGCCGAAGTATAAAATGCAATCACTGCTCCTCTGCCGAACCCGGCAGTATTCTCATAGTCAACCACGCACGAACCGCTAAAGATTGTCCCCCAGGCATCCGGTAAGAGTGGATCACCTTGGAACTCCCAATTCACCAAATCCCGGCTGGTAGAATGTCCCCAAGTCATATTTCCCCATGTAGATCCATAAGGATTATGTTGGAAATAAAGGTGATAAACGCCATCTTTATAAAACATCCCGTTCGGATCGTTCATCCATCCGTAAGCCGGAGTATGATGGTACAAAGGACGGAACTTTTCCCGGTTGTTCATATCATACGTATCCGAAAGTTGAATATGCTCCCAACAAATAGCATTCTGAGGAAGTCCTTGGATGTCAATCGCCAATCCCTTTTCCGGATAAGCGGACAGGTCAATGGGGACATAATAATCTACAGATTCCCGAGCAAGACGGATATTCATTGCCGGAGAGGCTGTCTGGTTGTCCGATACAACATATACTTTGCTTTCCGGAGCATTGTCTTGTACCGGAAGGAGCAGGTATTTCTTGGGTTGTTGAATCGATACGATATTCTGTTCATTGACTAAATGGCGCACTTTAATAGGCGAATCAGTTGCATATGAAGCACTTACAATTCCTATCATCAGGCCCACACATAGCACCTTCAAGGCACCGGAATGTTTGTTTTTCTGTTGTTTCATAATACCTAATTTATTTAATGGATAAAATAGAATTCTCACCAATACACCTTGCAGGTATATTCATGCCCTTGACATACAACACGGGCTATATAAAAACCGGAGGAAAGAGCAGGATAAGAACAAACTGTCAACGGAACAGTCAACTTCCGGCTATCCACCAAACGTCCTGTCATATCATACAATTGGTAAGTAGCCGATAACGTAGCTTCCAGCCAAAGATGCAACGTGTGCGTTGCAGATTCAGTAACAAACCGTACCGGTACCGAGGCGGTTATTGCCTCATTACCCGTAACATTATCTGTATATGCAAGCACCGGATCTATATACAAAGCTGTACTAAAACCATTATCCGCTCGTTGTGAGGCGGCTATCCATCCCTTTTCCGGATCATTCAGCCAAGCTGTATTACCACTCAGTTCGCCTTTACTGACATTGTAAACACAAAAGCGATCACTATTCTCACCTGTTATTTTATAGCTAATGAACAGATTCCCTTGCACACGGACCGGTTCATCAAAAACAATAAAATGTTCTTGCGAGCGATAAAGCGGTTTGGTCTGATCAATGGCCCCTCCATCCTTCCATGATTGATAAACCGGGCGGAATGCTTTTTGCGCCAATAAAGTTTCCGGTTTATCCTCTCCACTATAAACCCGGATATCCACTTGCGGATCTGTCCGTCCGGAATAAGCAGGCGTAACCAAGTAGCAACCGTACAACTCTGCCGGAGAAAGTAAAGCATACTTTTCTGCATACTCGGTTGTTCCCGTTTCGTTCAGACCGAACAAGTAGCTGTTCTCCGTCAGCAATGCCGTCTCAATATAATCTTGCTTACCATTCTCTATCACATGACTCAGCCGTAAAGCAGAGGCACCGGCATACGGGTCCATCCCATCACACTGCTTAAGGTCGGGATTATCCGGAGACAACCAGCTTTGCAACTGCTTATCAGTTTCATCTGATGGCTGCCAAGCAGCAAACAGACCATAGTAAAAGTCACCATAAGGAGTATTACAATAGGAATTTCCTCCGGTCAAAGCTCCCATCACCCGATGGTCTGCATCAAACAAAGGCGAACCTGACGATCCATAAGCTGTACAGCCTAATTGCCACTCCGGAATATACCAAAAAGCATTCTTTGTAAAAGATTTAACATCCGTCACAAAGGTACCGACTTCTACTTTCTCGGCCAAACTGAATCTTTTGGTCGATCCCATCGGATGCTGAATGCAAACATACGCTGTGTCGTCTGTAGATTGACTGGCATTCCAGCCTGCATAATAAGGACGATAATAAACAGGAGGGACCTCCATCAGCTCCAAGAGGGCAAGATCCATATCTTCATTTACCGCACGAGCATACGCCGATGCCAGACTCATCTCTTCAGTTCCCCGCATTGGAGACAAACAGGTCGGACTGTTATAATTAAAAAACGAGATGATAGTCCCGGCTATCTCCTCATAATCCGGATTTTGAAGCATGAAGTCCTCATTCAAGCAATGAGAAGCCGTCAAAAGATAAGGGATTCCATTTTGGCCGGTATTATTCAATAATGTTCCCGTACAAGTATATTGCCCGTTAATAATCAGCAACACTACACTCTGTCCGATATGTTCATAAGGGTCCCCATCAGGTATGGAACAAATCAGCAGAGGAATACATGAGCCATACAAGGGTTCACTACCCGGCTCTGCTCTACGCATAAAATCTCGATAGGCATGATTAACCTCGCCAATACGCAATCGAGCATGGAAAGATGCTTGAGCAGGCTCCTGATATTCGACAATAACCTCATCCCCATAAACCGGAGCAACCGGAAGAAGGTGTTTTTCCGAATTATTCTGGTGGGTAAAAGATCCGCGAACTTGGGACTGAGAGGGATTATAAAGGAAAAGCTGTGCCCCCTCGGGCAATTCATATTCCGTAAAAAGCAAATTGAGGGAAACAGCCCCTCTTGAACGGATGCCCAAACGCCAGACCCGCGTTCCGTCAGCTAAAGTGAACCATTCCCCAGAATTATTCGGTGTGAAGTCGGTTATAAATTTATAGGCAAAACGGTTTGAGGCCCGTAATCCGCCATACTCCATTGAATCTATACGGAGTTGTTCTTGCAAATCAAATTCCGGCATATCCTCAAACCCCAAAGTCGATCCGGAACGCAACTGGCCGAAAGGCAGAGGAGATCCTCCATGACTGACCTGCGCAGACAAGCCGAACGTCAAACAATTCCAAAACACAAGTATGAATAACAGATAATGTTTCATGAATAATCCTTTTAAAACTAATCAATCCTCTCCATCATCCCACTCATCATCTCCTTCGTCAAAGTGATCTTCGCCATCATCCCGATAACGAATTTTCCTCCGACTATTATCCCATTCATCATCCCCTTCATCGAAACGATCCTCCCCGTCATCCCAACGGTCATACTCATCCCAACGGTCATACTCATCGAAGCTGCCTTCCATATCAAAATCGCCCCGCCAACGGTCATCATCCCATTCCCGATCCCGATACTGACGAATCACTTTCCCCTTTTCAGAGATAATGAACACATAATCATGATCTCCTTTTTCAGCCTGAACGGCAAAGAACAAACCATCCCGATTTTGCATAGCCTGATTGTCATTGTCATCAATATACCGGAGTGCAAAACCCAGACTTTCCAGCCGGTTCAATACGCGTTGCGGAAGGGCCTCCCTACGAATCTCCCAAATGGTTCTCAGCCATTTTTTATTATCCGGATTAAAAAGAGCTATTTTCTCATATCCTTTGTGGGAAATTTTCACTTCCCAAAAGCCATTATCTGAATCCCTGTCTAATATTCGGGCATCCGGATAAAGCTTATTTATCCATTTCCGGATATCATCCTGCATAACGGCCTGCTCACGGTCATTCGCCCAACGATTTTGAAAGTTTGTAGCTTCAACCTCTGTACCGAAACAGATGCCGACTACCATCATCCAGAATAAACTTGCTTTTTTCATATCATTCTGTTTATAGGGTTAAAGAATACCGCTCAAAGATAACGATAATATTTATAGTTTGGCAAGAAGCGCTTTTGAAATTATTTCAGTTTTTCCAATG
>DWYO01000130.1 GCA_019118725.1 Candidatus Parabacteroides intestinavium
GCCCCTTCTGCCAGCATCTTGCTTCCCGACTTGCCTCGACGTAGCCCGCTACGCCTTCTGCAAGCCGAAAAGCAATCCGCAAGACATAAGGGGGCAATCTACCCAAAGTCTAATGACCGATTTGGGTTTAAATCGCATCAAAGTTGTGCTTGTTGAAAAGAAACGGACGGCCAAATGGCTTGCCGAAGAATTAGGGAAGAATCCAGCCACAGTAAGCAAGTGGTGTACTAATGTGTCCCAGCCAGACTTGTACACATTAGACAAAATAGCGACATTGCTTGACATTGACAAACGGGAACTTTTAACAGGAAAAGATTGAAATCATGGGAGATATCGCACAGATCCAAGAATCAGAGTATGATGCAATTCTGCGACAAGCTGTTGCAGTTATTGACAGAACAAGGGCTGTAGTGGCAACAACAGTATGTTCTGCTATCGGTACTGCTCATTGGGAAATAGGGAAATTGCTTCACGACAGAAAAGTTGAGAGCAAACATGGAAGTGGTGTGGTCAATCGTTTGTCCTATGATTTGAAACAACGTTATCCTCAGATGGGGGTTTCTCCAAGAAATTTGTGGGATATGAAGAAATTCTATGAACGTTTCTGTAACAGTGAATTGAAACTGCGACAAGCTGTCGCAGTTTTACCATGGGGACATATACTGACTTTAATGCGAAAGTTTGGTGAAGATGATAATGCCATTTTATACTATGCACAAGAGATTACTTTAAAAGGTTGGAATCGCGAGCTTCTATCCAGTGCCATCTCTCTGAAAATGCACATAAGAAAGAATGACCTTTCCGATAACAATTTCGAGCAGACTCTGCCTGCCACACAGGCTATGTTTGCCAATGAAGTGTTTAGAAGCAGTTATAATCTTGGGTTCCTTGGGGTTAAAGACCCAATATTGGAAACAGAACTTGAAACTAGATTGGTAGAGAAAGTAAAACAATTCCTTTTGGAGCTTGGCAAAGGTTTTACCTATATTGGCAATCAGCATGTGCTTGAATACAATGGAAAGCGGAGTAAGGTTGATATGCTTTTCTTTCATCGTGGGTTGCATTGCCTTGTAGCCATTGACTTGAAAATAGGCGAATTTAAGCCAGAATATGCAGGCAAAATGAACTATTACCTGTCATTGCTTGACCGTCTGGAAAGAAGAGATGATGAAAACCGTTCTATCGGCGTCATTCTATGTGCAGAGAAAGACCATGTGGAAGTTGAACTGGCATTAGAAGATATGGGAAAGCCCATTGGTGTGGCAGACTATCAGCTGATTGTTCCGCAGGAAGAATTAAAGAAAGTTGTAGCAGAAGAAGTGGAGGCTTTTGGCAGAGAATATCCTCTTTGTGCTGATATTGAAAAAGATTTTTGATTCAATTGTCGACTTATGGGACTTAATAGAAGAGAATAATAAATAGCAAATCCTTATGTTCGTTTAAGGATTTTTCCGTATCTTTGCATAAAGAGTTATTTGACAGCAAAACAAAGCAAAACGCTGCAAACTGCACGGTTTCTTAGTCGTTACCACCACTTCTCAAATAACTCGCTAAAAGTTTATATTAGGCCGTTGAAAATCTAAAAAATAGGAGCAAGGTAATATGGATTTCGTTAATTATTTATATATAGCTATTCGGGCGGCATTGGATGCCGGTAAGTCTATCATGGATATCTATACAGATCCGGAGGCGGATTTTGAGATTGAGACCAAAGCAGACAACTCTCCGCTGACATTGGCCGATAAGGCTTCGAATCGCCTGATTGTTTCGGCGCTGTCGGTAACTCTTTTTCCGATCTTGAGCGAGGAAGAGAAAGAGGTCCCTTTTGAAGAACGCAAGCAATGGACTACGTTGTGGATCGTTGATCCGCTGGACGGTACAAAAGAATTTATCAAACGGAACGGCGAATTTACGGTGAATATCGCGCTGGTAAATAAGGGCGTTCCGGTCATAGGGGTTATCTATGTCCCGGTACGTAAAGAGCTATATTTCGCCTGTGATGCGTTGGGAGCCTATAAACTGACCAATATAGATAGCGCCAGTCAGCCCTCTATGGACGAGATGCGCCGGAAAGCGGCACGGCTTCCGTCGGCCCTGATGCATCAAGGGGTGGTGGTAGTGGCTTCCCGTTCCCACCAGACGGAAGAGACAACCCGCTATATTGAGAATCTCCGTAAAAAGGGACAACCCGTGACATTGATCAGCAGTGGGAGTAGCTTGAAAATATGCTTGGTGGCGGAAGGCTCGGCAGATATTTATCCGCGTTTCGCTCCGACGATGGAATGGGATACGGCAGCCGGACATGCCATAGCCAAAGCGGCAGGCTGTGAAGTGTACCATATTGACGAGAAGACCCCGTTGGCTTATAATAAAGAGAAGCTGCTGAATCCGTGGTTTGTGGTGAAAGCCGTTTCTCCCATTTCATGAAACAATTGGTCTGTTTTTCTTCAAAAATAGAAATTGGCGGATATTTTGCCGTTAGTCTGTCAATATCTTGTTATCTTTGCACTTTATCTGAAAAGAAATCAAATTTAGAGAATAGTGCATGAATTTTGAGATATTGTTTGTTCTTTTGGCGTTAATCGGGATGATCGCAGCGTTGATATGGGATAAGATGCGCCCGGGAATGATTTTGTTTAGTGTTACGGTATTGTTCTTATGTGCAGGAATCCTGACCCCGAAGGAGCTGCTGGAGGGTTTCAGCAACAAAGGGATGATAACAGTCGCTTTGCTTTTCTTGGTGAGCGAGGGCGTCCGGCAATCCGGGGCATTGACGCAGATTATCCGGAAAGTGCTGCCTCAAAGTAAGACTACCGTGTTCAAGGCTCAGCTTCGGATGCTCCCGTCTATTGCTTTTATATCCGCATTCCTGAATAATACGCCGGTTGTCGTTATTTTTGCGCCGATTATCAAGCGTTGGGCAAAATCGATAGGTTTGCCGGCTACCAAATTCCTGATACCACTTTCGTATGTTACGATTTTAGGTGGAATATGTACATTGATAGGAACATCTACCAATTTGGTGGTACATGGGATGATGATTGATGCCGGCTATGAAGGACTAAGCATGTTTGAGCTGGGAATGATCGGTATCCCCATTACCATCGGCGGCATTGCTTATTTGTTGATTTTTTCAAAGAAGCTGTTGCCGGAAGAGCGTGCAAACGATGAGGGGCAGGAAGATGAAGTAGAGGCAGACGAGGGTTTGCATCTGATGGAAGTAGTCCTTGGACCGCGTTTCCCCGGTATCAATAAGACGCTAAAAGACTTTGATTTTCGGCGCCATTATGGGGCTGAGGTGAAAGAGATTAAAAGGAACGGACGTAATCTGACGAAAAACAAAGACCGCATAACGCTTAATGAAGGAGACACCTTGGTGGTTATGGCTGATAGTTCGTTTATCAAGACCTGGGGGGAATCGTCCGTGTTTTTGATGATCGCCAACGGAGAAGATTCTTCGGCGCAAAACAACCATAAAAAGCGTGTTTTCGTCCTTGTGTTGCTGGCTTTGATGATTATTGGTGCGACTATCGGTGAATTGCCTATTACCCAGCAGACTTTTCCCCACGTGAAACTGGATATGTTTTTCTTTGCGGCGGTAACGGCGGTGATTATGGCGTGGACCAATATCTTTCCGGCCCGGAAATATACGAAATATATCTCATGGGACATTCTGATAACGATTGCTTGCGCTTTTGCCATTAGTAAGGCGATGGTCAATTCGGGCTTGGCGGATGTTATTGCCAATTTTATCATCGAGCTGAGTTATAGTCATGGTCCGTACGTCCTGTTGGCCATTTTGTATATTATCACGAATATCATTACGGAGATCATTACCAATAATGCAGCGGCGGCTTTGTCATTCCCGTTAGCGTTATCTATATCCAACCAGTTGGGAGTAGATCCCACTCCTTTCTTCATGGTTATTTGTGTTGCGGCTTCGGCCGGTTTTACCACGCCTATCGGATATCAGACCAACCTGATTGTACAGGGTATAGGTAATTATAAATTTACGGATTTTGTACGGGTAGGACTTCCGCTGAATATTATTGTCTTTTTGATATCCATATTTTTGATACCCCAAATATGGCCGTTTGAATAACTAACGAATTAGATAAAGATATGCAAGAAACAAATCATATTTATCCGATCTTTGACAAGATGATGACCCGTCAGGACAAAGAAAGCCTGTTGCACCAGAAAGGGGTGATGGTTTGGTTTACCGGATTAAGCGGGTCGGGAAAAAGCACCATAGCGATTGCTCTGGAACGTGAACTTCATAAACGAGGCTTCCTTTGCCGTATCTTGGATGGCGATAACATCCGTAGCGGCATCAATAATAATCTGGGATTTACGGAAGCAGACCGGGTGGAAAATATTCGCCGGATAGCCGAAGTCGGAAAATTGTTTGTAGATACGGGAATCATTACCTTGGCCGCATTTATCAGTCCGAATAACGAGATTCGGGAGATGGCCGCTTCAATTATCGGAAAAGATGATTTCCTGGAAATCTATGTAAGTACGCCTATCACGGAATGTGAACGCCGGGATGTGAAAGGGCTGTATGCGAAGGCCCGGAAAGGCGAAATTAAGAATTTTACGGGTGTTTCCGCACCGTTTGAAGCTCCGTCGCATCCGGCTTTATCGCTGGATACATCGGTCTTGAGCGTCGAAGAATCCGTAAATAAGTTGTTGGATATTATATTACCTAAAATAAGCAAATAAATAACCTAGTTATGTCTGATTATAAGTTAAGTCATTTGCAGGAGTTAGAGGCAGAGTCTATTTATATCATCCGTGAGGTGGCTGCTGAGTTTGAGAATCCTGTAATGCTTTATTCAATTGGAAAAGATTCATCGGTGATGGTTCGTTTGGCGGAAAAAGCATTCGCTCCGGGTAAGGTCCCGTTTCCGCTGATGCACATCGATTCGAAATGGAAATTCAAGGAAATGATCCAATTCCGGGATGAGTATGCGAAAAAGTATGGCTGGAACCTGATTGTAGAATCGAATATGGAAGCATTCAAAGCGGGAGTAGGGCCGTTTACACACGGAAGTAAAGTGCATACCGATTTGATGAAGACTCAGGCGTTGTTGAATGCCTTGAATAAGTATAAATTTGATGCCGCATTCGGAGGTGCCCGACGGGATGAGGAGAAGAGCCGGGCCAAAGAGCGTATTTTCTCGTTCCGCGATAAGTTCCAGCAATGGGATCCGAAGAATCAGCGTCCGGAATTATGGGATATTTACAACACGCGTGTCCATAAGGGGGAGAGTATTCGGGTGTTCCCGCTTTCAAATTGGACGGAATTGGATATTTGGCAATATATCCGTTTGGAAAATATTCCGATTGTTCCGCTTTATTTCGCTAAAGAACGTCCGATTGTGGAAATTGACGGCAATTTGATTATGGCGGATGATGACCGATTGCCGGAAAAGTACAGAGATAAAATCCGGATGCGTAAGGTGCGTTTCCGTACATTGGGGTGCTGGCCATTAACGGGGGCGGTAGAAAGCGATGCCGATACCATTGAGAAGATTGTAGAAGAGATGATGACTACCACCAAGAGCGAGCGTACTACGCGCGTTATCGATTTTGACCAGGATTCGAGCATGGAGCAGAAAAAACGCGAAGGCTATTTTTAAATTAAGAACGAAGAATTAAGAAGGAAGAATCTTATGGAGAACAATAATACGAAGTTGGATATAAAGGCTTTTCTTGACAAAGACGAACAGAAAGACTTATTGCGTTTTTTGACGGCTGGATCTGTAGATGATGGAAAATCAACGCTCATCGGCCGACTTTTGTTTGATAGCAAGAAGCTGTATGAGGATCAGCTGGTCGCTTTGGAACGGGATAGCAAACGTATGGGAAATGCGGGTGAGCATATTGATTATGCCCTTTTGCTGGATGGCTTGAAGGCGGAGCGTGAGCAGGGGATTACCATTGATGTGGCATATCGTTATTTCAGTACAAATAACCGAAAATTCATTATTGCCGATACGCCGGGGCATGAGCAATATACGCGTAATATGATTACGGGTGGCTCGACGGCCAATCTGGCGATTATCCTGGTAGATGCGCGGGCCGGTGTCATTACGCAGACTCGGCGCCATACCTATTTGGTCTCTTTGCTGGGCATTCATCATGTAGTCCTTGCGGTCAATAAGATGGACTTGGTGAATTATGACAGGGCTGTTTTCGACAAAATAGTCGCGGATTATAAGGCCTTTGTTGAACCGCTTGGAATCGAAGATGTTACTTGCATTCCGCTTTCTGCTTTGGAAGGCGACAATGTGGTGGATAAGAGTGAACGTACTCCTTGGTATGAAGGTCCCTCTTTGTTGGAATTCCTGGAGACGGTACCGATTGACCGTGACCGGAACTATACGAATTTCCGTTATCCGGTGCAATATGTGTTGCGCCCTAATTTGGATTTCCGCGGTTTTTGCGGAAAGGTGACGAGTGGCGTTGTCCGTAAGGGGGATACGGTGATGGCATTGCCTTCGCGTAAGACTTCGAAAGTGAAAAGTATCGTGACGTATGAGGGGGAGATCGAAGAGGCTTTTCCTCCACTTAGTGTCACGCTTACTTTAGAAGATGAAATCGATATTTCACGCGGGGAGATGTTGGTTCATCCGGATGATTTGCCTATCGAAGGACGTTGTTTTGAGGCTATGCTCGTTTGGATGGACGAGGAGGCAATGGACCGGGACAAACATTTCTACCTGAAGCAGACCACCAATACGACTCGCGCGCATATTGACGGAATCCGTTATAAGGTGAATGTCAACACCATGGAACAATCTCCGGCGGAAAGACTGGAACTGAATGAAATAGGCAAGGTGGTCATTTCGACCAACAAGGAATTGTTCTTTGATCCGTATGTGGCTAATAAGCAGACAGGCGCTTTTATTTTGATTGATCCGATTACCAATAATACGTCTGCGGTCGGCATGATTTTGAATCCGGTAGATGATAATCAGGCGGCATCTGAGTTTGAGCATGTCATCACGCTTAATCTTCCGGAACTGGGAATCGCTCCTGAACATTATGAGGCGGTTGGGAAGGTTTGTAAAGAAATCGAACGGCATGGTGTTGAGTTACGAATCATTAAATAATTGATGCGATATGGGATTACTTCAATTTGATAAATTGCCTATTAATACCTTGGTCGGAGCCGATTGGGATACGTTCAAAAAGATAACCGCAGGGCAGGTGATAGGTGAGGACTATAAGGGCAAGTACCGGCTGACGAAGGTCGTGGGGCGTTTGCTCAGTACATTGGTCCCTTTGCAGGACAGGCGTTATGAGAAAATGTTGGCATCGAAACCGTTGGAGATGGATCCTCTCTTTATTTTGGGGCATTGGCGGAGCGGTACGACATTCGTGCACAATGTGTTCGCGTGTGATAAGCATTTTGGTTATACAACTACCTATCAGACTGTTTTTCCGAACCTGATGCTTTGGGGGCAACCCTTTTTCAAAAAGAATATGTCTTTCCTGATGCCGGATCATCGTCCTACAGACAATATGGAGCTGAAGGTAGACCTTCCGCAAGAGGAAGAGTTCGCGCTTTCCAATATGATGCCTTATACCTATTATAATTTCTGGTATTTCCCCCAGCGTATGTTGGAATATTGCGATAAGTATCTTCTGTTTAATGATATAACCGAAGATGAACGGCGTATCTTTAAGGAGGCTTTTTTGAAATTGGTGAAAATCTCTCTTTATAATACCCGGGGAAGTCAATACCTGAGCAAGAACCCGCCGCATACGGGACGGGTCAAGACCCTGCTCGAGATGTTCCCGAATGCGAAGTTTATCTATTTGAAGCGTAATCCTTATACCGTGTTTGAGAGTACGCGGAGTTTCTTTACGAATACCATTAAGCCTTTGATGCTTCAGCCTGTTTCGAATGAGGAATTGACGCATAATTTCGTAGAGGTGTATAAACGTCTTTTTTATAAATTCGAAGAGGAAAAGCATCTTATACCGGAAGGTAATCTGGTGGAGCTGAAGTTTGAGGATTTCGAGAAAGACGCGTATGGCATGACGGAGGAGATTTACCGTATCTTGGACTTGCCTGGCTTCGCCGAGTCGAAAACGGCTATCGAGGCTTATTTGGGCAAGAAGAAGGGATATAAGAAGAATCGCTATAAGTATGAGGAGGCTACGGTCAAGACCGTTGAGGAAAACTGGGGCATGGCACTCAAAGAATGGGGCTACCATTTAAATGAGGAATAAGCAATGAAAGATGAAGAATTGAAAAGGAAAGGGAAGGGCTTGCTCGTCCTCTTGTTTGTCCTGATGGCCAATTGTCAGTTCTCAATTGTCAATTGTCAAAACCGGGAGGTTCCTTTCCGATATGGAGATCTGGATCATTGGGTGGTTCGGGAGATACATGAGTCCGGAATCATTGGCGGAGCCACGAAGTTCCTTTACGAGGTAGGTCCGCGGGACACGATTGTAGGCAATATTGCCTATACCAATCAAGGCGGTTCGCCTTGGGCCAACTCAAATGTGATGGCCAAGGTGGCGGGAGTGGTCAAAACCAATGTCTCGGTCTTTCCGGAACGACGGGGTGACGGGTGGTGTGCCCGCATGGAAACGCGAATGGAAAGTGTCAAGGTGTTCGGATTGATTGACATTGAGGTCGTTGCCGCCGGTTCCGTCTTCTTGGGGACAATCCATGAACCGATCAAGGGAACGAAAAATCCGCAAAGTATGTTGCTGAGCGGCATTCCCTTTACCCAACGTCCGAAGGCCTTGAAGTTTGATTATAAGGTGAAGGTCATGCCTCAACATGAACGCGTCCGTAGCACGGGGTTCAGCCGGAAAACGAATGTGCCCGGGCAGGACTCGGTAGCCGTGGTCTTATTGTTGCAGAAGCGTTGGGAAGATGAAGAGGGTAATGTCTATTCCAAACGTGTCGGGACGATGGTGCACCGCTATTCCCAATCCAGCAACGGATGGGTGAACGGGGCGGAATATCCGATATTATATGGTGATATAACCAAACGCCCGGAGTATAGAGACTATATGCGTATTCAGGTAGAGGAACGCTATACGACGAATAGTAAGGGGGAGAGTGTCCCGATTAAAGAGGTTGGTTGGGCAAATGCCGATGATTCTCCCACGCACATGGTGCTCCAGTTCGTGTCAAGTCATGGAGGAGCCTATATAGGTTCCGTGGGAAATACGTTCTGGATTGATAATGTCAAGTTGGTCTATTGAAAAATTATGCCTATCTTTGTTCAGAAAAGATAGGCATCTTTGTTTTTTAAGATAGGCATAAACGGAGACAAAGATGGGCATCTTTTGAATCGTAGATAGGCATGAATGTTTTTGCCTTAGTTTAGAATTTGATGAAAGGCTTTTCGTTTAGTCGTAAAGCGTAGAGGAATAGATGATTATGTCAGTAAAAGAACAAATAGAGGCTTTAAGGAAAGAGCTGGAACAGCATAATTATAAGTATTATGTATTGTCGGCTCCTGTCATATCAGATCAGGAGTTTGATGCGAAAATGAGAACATTGCAGGAGCTGGAGGCGGCTCATCCGGAATATTATGATGTCAATTCACCGACTCAGCGGGTAGGAAGTGACTTGACCAAGGACTTCGTTCAGGTAACGCACCGTTACCCGATGCTTTCGTTGGGCAATACCTATTCGGAAGAGGAGGTCCGCGATTTCTATGAGCGGATAGCCCGCTCGTTGAACGAACCGTTTGAGATTGTGGCAGAGCTGAAATATGACGGGACCTCTATTTCGTTGACTTATGAACGGGGTGAGCTGGTCCGTGCCGTTACCCGTGGCGATGGGACGAAAGGGGATGACGTAACGGCCAATGTCCGGACAATCCGTTCGATTCCTCTTCGCTTGCAGGGCTCGGATTATCCGGATAGGGTAGAGATTCGCGGAGAGATCCTGCTTCCGTGGGCGGAGTTCGACCGGTTGAACCGGGAACGTGAAGAACAAGAGGAGCCGCTGTTTGCCAATCCGCGTAATGCGGCTTCCGGAACGTTGAAGCAACAAAATCCGGCTATAGTGGCGGCTCGTAAGCTGGATGCTTATTTGTATTATGTAATGGGCGAGGAGTTGCCATCCGATACGCATTATGGGAATTTGGAAGCCGCCCGTCGGTGGGGCTTGAAGGTGTCGGATGCGATTCAGGTCTGCCATAGCTTGCAGGATATTTATGATTATATCCATCAATGGGATGAGGGAAGGCATAACCTCCCGGTAGCTACGGATGGAATTGTCTTGAAGGTGAACTCGTTAAGCCAGCAACGCTATTTGGGGTTTACGGCCAAGAATCCGCGTTGGGCGATTGCCTACAAGTTTCAGGCGGAACGTGCCGAGACACGTCTGAACTCGGTTTCCTTTCAGGTAGGGCGTACCGGAGCCGTTACGCCGGTGGCTAATCTGGAGCCGGTTCTTTTGGCCGGGACTACGGTAAAGCGTGCCTCCTTGCATAATGCCGATATCATAGCGGCTTTAGACTTGCATATAGGCGATGAGGTTTATGTGGAAAAAGGAGGTGAGATCATACCGAAGATAGTGGGGGTAAACAAAGAGGCCCGTACTTTTTTGTTGGGAGATAAAGTGAGGTTCATAGCCCGTTGCCCGGAATGCGGGACTTCTTTGGTCCGGGCTGAGGGGGAAGCGGCCTATTATTGTCCGAACGAGTCGGGATGCCCCCCGCAGATTAAGGGACGGATAGAACATTTTGTGACGCGGAAGGCCATGAATATCAATATAGGCCCTGAAACGGTGGAAGATCTGTATGAGGCCGGACTGGTCAGAAATGCGGCGGATTTGTATGACTTGAAGATAAATGACCTGCTCCACTTGGAACGCTGGGCGGAAAAAAGCGCGCGTAATCTGTTGGATAGCCTGCGGCAATCGAAGCAGGTTCCTTTTGAACGGGTCTTGTATGCGCTGGGTATCCGTTATGTAGGTGAGACCGTAGCCAAAAGGTTGGCACAAGCTTTTCTTTCCCTGGAAAAATTGGAAAAGGCAAGCTGGGATGAACTGGTCGCGGTAGACGAGATAGGAGAGCGCATCGCTCAAAGTGTCGTGGCTTATTTTGCGGATGAACGGAACCGGGAACTGGTGGAGCGCTTGAAAAATTGCGGCTTGCAGATGGAGGTCCCGCAAGAGGCCTTGACCAATCGTTCGGACCGGCTAAAGGGATTGACCATTGTGATCAGCGGTACCTTTTCCCGACATTCGCGGGAGGAATATAAGGCATTGATTGAGAAGCATGGTGGAAAGAACAGCGGTTCGGTTTCCGGTAAGACGGATTACATTCTGGCCGGAGAAAATATGGGACCGGCAAAATTGGAGAAAGCCGCTAAGCTGGGCGTGAAAATTATTCATGAAGAAGATTTCCTAAAATTGATAGAAGAATGATTTTATCCTATTATTTTATCCGGAAACGAATAAACCAAATGCTGGGACGCCCCGTCTCCCGTAAGCGTCAATTCTTATCGTTGGAGCAGGCGGAGACGGTTTTGCTGGTCTTTACGCAAAAGAACCTGCAAGAGGCGGAAGCCTGTGCGGCCCGGTTGAAGGCAAAAAAGAAAAAAGTCAAGCAATTTGTATATGCCGATACTCCTTCTGTGGGAGAATCAGACCGGCCCGACAGGGTTTGGTGTACCCGGAAGGATTTGGATAGCTGGGCTTTCCCCCGGAAGGAAACAGAACAGGCCTTTTTATCGTTGAAAGCTGATATATTGATTGATTTGATAGCGGAT
>DWYO01000131.1 GCA_019118725.1 Candidatus Parabacteroides intestinavium
CAGGGCTGCCTCCATCCGGCGGATATAGTTTCGCTTGTTGGTCTCCGGCGCATAGACAAAGCCTTCGGCTACGACCACGCGCTGATTCTTTTCATCCAGGCGGATATGGCTCACAAACGGGCCGCCCATCATGTCGCCCACCATTTTCCAAAGTCCGCGCATCACTCCGCAATACTTGCCTTCTACGGTAATGGCCGAATAGCCTACCCCGAAACGGGTCTCGGTGGCCATATAGGAGTTGGGGAATGCGCCCGGCAAATTGGCTTTCATGACAGAGTCACGTTTAGCCACCAGGTATTCCGGGGTGAATGTGTCCTTGCTTTCGTACGGGAAGGTATAGACCACCAGGTCCATGCGTCCCGTATTGGCGTTGTTGGTCGCCCAAAAGAAGTCTGTCGTGTCTTTATAGTAGGTCATGTCTTCCGGAGCCTGCAACTCCAGGTCATGATTTGCCCTCAAGGTCTCTTTGACCACGGTGCTGTACGTTTTCTGGAGTAGGGCTACCGCGCGGTCTATCTCCTTGCTGGTGAAGAAATCGGTCAGCGAGGTCGGGTTCTGCGTGACATAGTCGACAATCGCTTCCGAACTCGGTGCTTTCATCGTCAGGATCCATTGCCCCGCCGCCCATCGGTCGGCTTCCGAGCTGAACGAGACTTTTGTGTAGACATCCGGGTTGATTTCGACAATCAGGATATTACGTACATAGGTCAGCAATCCGTCAAAATGGAGCGGGGAGGCATAAGTGACCTTCATGCAAGGCTCCGATTGGGGGAGATAAGGAATGGGGGCGGTCAGCTCATTCTTGATGGCTTCGCCTGCCGCGCCTTTCCAATCTGATTCGCCCATTACAACTACCATCTCATATGCGAATCCCGTCGCACGTGTCAGTGTCGGACTGGAACTGCATGCCGACAACATCAGGGTTATCAGCACAAATAAGGAATATACCGTACTTTTCATACCTGTTTTTAGCTATCTCGTTTTAATCAGGAACAAAGATAAGATAAATCCATGAGAAATCTTTGTTTATCGTTCTGATATTTTAGGATATCACCGTTTTTATCTAACTTTGCCCCCCGAAATCAATAAGGTAAAAGTTATGACTCATAATTTGTTAAAAGGGAAGAAAGGAATTATCTTCGGAGCGTTGAACGATATGTCTATTGCTTGGAAAGTCGCGGAAAAAGCCGTGGAAGAGGGTGCGACAATCACCCTGAGCAACACGCCTATGGCTATCCGAATGGGGCAGGTGAATGAATTGGGAAGCCGGTTGAATGCCGAGATAATCCCCGCCGATGCCACGAGTGTGGATGATTTGCATACGGTCTTTGCCCGGTCGATGGAGGTATTGGGCGGTCCGGTGGATTTTGTGCTGCATTCGATCGGGATGAGCCCCAACGTCCGTAAAAAACGTACGTATGATGACTTGGATTATAATTTCTTGGAGAAGACGCTGGATATTTCGGCCATTTCTTTCCACAAGATGTTGCAGACGGCCAAGAAGCTGGACGCGATAGCCGACTATGGCTCGGTCATAGCCTTGAGTTATGTGGCCGCACAACGTACATTCTTCGGATATAACGATATGGCGGATGCCAAGAGCCTCCTGGAATCGATAGCCCGTAGCTTCGGGTATATCTACGGACGGGAAAAGAATGTGCGGATCAACACCATATCGCAATCTCCGACTCCTACTACGGCGGGAAATGGCGTCAAGGGGATGGATCATCTGATGGATTTCGCCAACAAGATGAGCCCGCTGGGGAATGCGAGCGCCGATGAGTGTGCGGACTATTGCGTAATGATGTTCTCTGACTTTACCCGGAAAGTGACGATGCAGAACCTGTATCACGATGGCGGTTTCTCCAGCATGGGCATGAGCCTTCGCGCCATGAACCAATATAGCAAGAGCCTGGAGGAATATACCGATGAGAACGGGCATATTATATACGGATAAGCCCTTTTTTAATGAAGAATTAAGAATGAGGAATTAAGGATGAGTTTTTAATTTTTAATTTTTAATTTTTAATTGGCTGACATGTTGATTAAGATTTATGAAGAGAACCCCAATCCCAAGGATGTAGCCAAAGTGGTAAAGACCTTGCAGGACGGAGGATTGGTGATTTACCCCACCGATACGGTCTATGCCATCGGGTGTGATGCCTTGAATGTGCGCGCGGTAGAGAAGATCTGCCGGATGAAAGGGGTAAATCCGCAAAAGAGCAACCTTTCCATCGTTTGCTATGATTTGTCTAATCTGAGCGAATATGCGAAGGTGAGCAATGCCGCATTCAAGTTGATGAAGAGGTGTTTGCCCGGACCTTATACGTTTATTCTCCCGACCAGCAATGAGTTGCCCAAGATTTACAAGAACCGGAAGGAGGTGGGTATTCGTGTCCCGGACAACCGGATTGTAAGGACAATTGTCCGGGAATTGGGGAATCCGTTATTGACTATGTCTGTTCATGATGAGGAGGATGAGGGGCTGGAATATTCCACCGATCCGGAGCTTATCGAGGAGAAATATGCAGGGCGTGTGGATTTGGTCATCGATGGCGGGTATGGGGGCCTGGAGCCTTCGACCGTGGTGGATTGTACGACCGACGGATTCACTCTTCTCCGGCAGGGTAAAGGGGAAATAAGCCTGTAAGCAAAAACGCATAAACCGAAAAACGTACAAACTCAGTATAATTATGGTAAAACACGTAGTAGGCATAGCTATATGTGCCTTGCTTTTATCCGCTTGTGGCGGGAAAAAAGCGAAACAGCAAAGTGATGAGCCGGTGTCTCCTGAAAATAAGATTCAGGTAGAATGGGCCACGTTCAACATGCGTTACGACAATCCGCAGGACAGCCTGAACAACTGGAGGTACCGCAAGGATACGGTTTGCCGGTATATCCATGCGAAGCATCTGGACATCGTGGGTATGCAAGAGGTGTTGCACAACCAGCTGGAAGACCTGAAAGCCGGATTGCCGGAGTATGCGGCTATCGGCGTGGGCCGGGATGACGGGAAAGAGAAGGGCGAATACTCTCCGTTGTTCTACCGGAAGGATAAGTTCGAGGTCTTGGATAGCAATACTTTCTGGCTCTCCCAGTATCCGGATAGTGTAGGATTTATCGGTTGGGATGGGGCTTGTACACGTATCGCCACGTGGGCTAAGTTCAAGGACAAGCGGTCCGGAAAGATCTTTATGGCGGTAAATACGCATTTTGACCATGTGGGGACGGAGGCGCGCCGGCAAAGCGCTCTTTTGATTATTCGGAAAATCAAGGAGATTGTAGGAAACAATCCGGCTGTAGTAACGGGCGACTTTAATGTGAATGACCGCTCGGAGGCGTATCAGACCATTACGTCTAACGAGTTCGTATTGAAAGATGCCTATAAGATGACGGATAAGAAGAGCGGTCCGGATTATACTTTCCATGACTTCGGACGGTATGCGATGGATAAGCGTGAGAAGATCGATTTCATCTTTGTGACACCCCAAATCAATGTGCTGAATACGGAAATCGCCCAAAATCCGGAAACGAAAACCGGGTATTTGAGCGATCATAATCCGCATCTGGCTCTTTTGGAGTTCTGAAAGGGGGATAATAAAAAACACGGAGAATTCATTTGAGGAATCAGCCCAATAAAATCTCCGTGTTTTTTTTCGAATAGCTTCAAAACAACTTCAATCAGTCTTCCGAATTATTCCATCCTTCCACCTTAATCAGGATTTGTTCTTTCGGGATATCCGTCTTGAACGAGAATGCAATTGTTTTCTTATCCCCCGGCATCAAAGTAATGTAATTATCCGAATAATGCACCGGGAGGATACGCTTCCCGGTCGACCGGTCGAACACCTTGATCCGGTTAAAGAAACTGATATGCGAATCCGTACCCAATAGGATTGTCCCCTCATACAAGCCATTCCGTTCCTCTAAGGTTATATCCTTGCTCAAATGAGCTTTCGGCAAATCGTTCAGCGAAGAATAATCCTTCGGCACGGTAGTCAGCCAATAGATATTGTCGGTCAATACCTGCTGATTATTATCCGCCAAAGAGAGTTTCAAGAAATAAACACCCGTTACCTCTTTTACCTCCGGCACATCAAACAAGACCTTTACATCATTTACCGGAGCATCCGTCGTAAGCGCCTGTTCCCAAATGATGCTACCTTCCCGGTTATACACTTCGGCCTTTACCGTCAGCCCCTTATACGCGTTCGGAGTCGTATTCATCAGTTCCACCTGACCGGTATGCCTGTTATAATAAGGATGCAAAGGCTCGCACCCTTTGCGGGTCCCATACAAAGACGCGTTGACATCCAGGTACCAGTCATACATCTGTCCGCGCAAAGCCGTCCATGGATTTTGCGTCTTCCAAATCAGGATACCGGTGTACCAGTCCCATATATGCGAAGCCCATCCCTCCATGAAACTACGGTACTGGTCATAGTTCACCACCTGTGCATAACGGCAATAATCCTCGATGGAATGCATTTCGCCATAACGCTCCAAATGGTCCCGATACCCTAAATCCTTATGATAATGCCAAGTCAGGTTTTTGGTAAAACTCTTGCGGGGGAATGCGGCCATATCCGCCTCCGACATAAACTCGCGGAAGCTCTCTACTTCCGGTGAGCCCACCGATCCCGCCTCCGGATTGAAAGGATGCGACCGGAACGTAAAGAACCATTCCGGTTCCTGGATGCCATAAGGGCCATCCCCGTTATCCCCCAGCAGATTACGGGTAAATACCGAATCGGTAGAATAACTTGCGAACAAACGGTTCGGATCCAGGCGCGGGAGCAGATCTGTGCGCAACGCTTCATCGATATCTTTCGCCAAAGGCCATTCGTTGGCGCCACACCAGAGGCAGAGGCTGGGATGATTGCGTATCATCTTGATCTGGTCTTCGGCCGAACGGAGGAACAGGTCATGATTATCGGGATATTCCCAACGGCGTTCGCGTGAATCCAACTTGGTAAGGTCTTCCCACGCCCCGTTACAATCTCCGCTTCCCCATAAATCCTGGAACACCAGAATACCGTATTTGTCACAAGCCTGATAAAACTCCGGACGTTCCAGCAAGGCCCCTCCCCATACACGGATCATCCGCAGATTCATTTCCGCGTGGAAACGCACCTCATGGTCATAACGCTCGGGCGATAAGCGGAGCAACCAGTCAGAGTTGATATAGTTGCCTCCGGTGATGTAGATACGTTGTCCGTTTACATAAAATTCGCGTCCTCCGTTTTGCGGATTTTTCCGGGTAGAGATTTCCCGGATACCAAACCGTACCACTTCCGCATCGCTCACCTTCTCATTTTGAGAGAAAGCGAAGCTGATCTCTTGCAAAGGCTGCCCGCCGATGCCATTCGGCCACCATAATGCAGGATTCTCGATCGTTTCTTTCGAGAAAGAGACAATCCGTTTCTCTTTCGGTTGCAGGGTGATGTTCTGGCTTAACGTCTTTCCGTTATACCGGGCAGTTACTTTCCCCTGCTGCATCCGGTCGGTTACATTCTGCAGTTCCACCGTAGTCTCCAGGAACGCTTTCGCCTGTTTCGTGTCGTTAGGCTGACGTATGCCCGGTACTTTAGTCACCACATAAGGATGCTGTACCAAAACAGGCCCGGTGGTGGTCAACGAGACCTCATCCCAGATACCCGTATTGCGGTCGCGTACGGGCTGTATCCAATCCCATCCGGGAGTATATTGCATGGTATTGTTCCGTGCGATTTGCGCGTCACCCCCCTGGCCTCCGTTAGGATTCCCCACATGGTCCGGCGGAAACACCAATACAGCCAGCATGTTGGCCGAGTCACTCCGTAATAAAGAAGTGATGTCATACGACTGGCGCAGGAACATCCCTTCATGCGTTGTCCGGTTTACCCTTTTCCCGTTCAGGTAAATTTCAGCCTTATAATTGATACCCCGGAAATTCAGCCAGATATGTTCGTCCTCCCTTTTCTGAACGGCCGGGATCGGACAAACAAACCAATAGGTATAGAAATCACGTCCCACGCGGTAGATATCCGGAATCAGTTCATTGTTCAGCCCTACTTCCGGTGCGGGATAAACACCGTTTTCCAGCAAGGTGGTCAACACCGTACCCGGTACCTTGGCCTTCATCCATCCCTCTTGTTGGAAAGGTTGCGCGGTGAGGCGGTTCCCGTCTTCACCAATCTCACTTGCCCGGCGTGCCATCCAGCCATCATGCAACACTAATTTTTCGCCTGCTTCCGGCAATACGACCTGTTTGTCCGTTTGAGCCAGAGCCGGAGTTGCCCAACAAGCAAGCAACAACATACATACTTTCAAAAGTGTTTTCATCTTTGTGTTATTTCATTAAAAATTGCTCTAAAGTTACAAATATATTTTTTTAATCGAGAAGCTGTTTTGAATTTCTTCGGAAAATTTTATCTTTGCATGAGGAAACGGTTCCGAGACGGGGCGTCCTCGTCCGGATTAAAAGGGAATCGGGTGAGAATCCCGAACAGTCCCGCTGCTGTGAAACTCCGATAACATCTTGAAACACCTCTTTGCCACTGGCTTATGTCCGGGAAGGCTTCACGATGGGAGTAAGTCAGAAGACCTGCCGTATATTCAATGAGCTGTTAAAACTCGTGGGATAGCAAAACAGCTGATTTTAGTTATTCTTATTCAAAAAGGGAAATAAAGTAGTTGATGTTTGCAGGCATGGATAATGTCCGCTTCATCCTTGAACATAAATGTATTATGCCGTTATATTAGTTGTTAGTGAGTTTTCATCCGATGTATGAAACGGGGAAAGCCTTCGTCGAAGTGATTCGCCGGAGGTTTTTCCTTTTTCCCCGGAATCCAGGCACTGAACCTTTTCCCCGTCCGGATTGTTTTCTGATAAAAGTTCGATTTCGCAAGTTCAGGGCCGTTGACGGGTCAACCGATAAGACCTGTGCGAAACTTAAAAACAAATAAATATGAATATAAAGAAGAATTTAACTGAATTAATAGGGAATACGCCCTTGCTGGCGATTACCCGATGGGGCGGAAAGCCGTTGGGAGCCGAGGTCGTGGCTAAGTTAGAGCATTTCAATCCCGGAGGAAGCGTGAAGGATAGAGCCGCCTTTGCCATGATTGAAGATGCCGAAGGGAAAGGTTTGTTGAAGCCGGGGGCGACAATTATCGAACCGACCAGCGGAAATACCGGTGTCGGATTGGCCTGGGTGGCATCGGTCAAAGGGTATAAGCTGGTCCTTACCATGCCGGAGACCATGAGCCTGGAGCGTCGGAGCCTGCTCAAAGCGTTAGGGGCGCAATTGGTCTTGACCCCGGGAGCCGAGGGGATGAGCGGAGCTATCCGGAAAGCGGAAGAGATCCGTGAGGCTACACCGGGAGCTATCATCTTGCAGCAATTTGACAATCCGGCCAATCCTTTGGCACACGAACGGACTACGGCAGAGGAAATCTGGCGGGATACCGACGGGCAGGTGGATATCTTTGTGGCAAGTGTCGGGACGGGAGGAACCTTGACCGGGACGGCCCGCGGATTGAAACGTCACAATCCTTCGATCCGTGCGATAGCTGTAGAGCCGGCTTCATCCCCGGTATTGTCCGGAGGAAAAGCCGGAGCGCATAAGATACAAGGTATCGGAGCCGGATTTGTTCCGAAGAATTATGACGCCTCGGTGGTAGATGGCATCATTCAGGTTACAAACGAAGAGGCTTTCCATACGAGCCGGGAGTTGGCTCAACGGGAAGGGGTCTTGGTCGGAATCTCGTCCGGAGCCGCGATGTATGCCGCATTGCAATTGGCCCGATTACCGGAGAACCGGGGCAAACGTATCGTGGTTTTGTTGCCCGATACGGGCGAGCGTTATCTGTCTACGGAATTATTTTCTCTTGAAGATTAGCAAATAAGGAAATACATCTTGCGTATTTAAACGGATATTTAAATGAAAGACCCGTGTGTGTCATCGTGTGCAATTTTATATTTTGACACACCGTCTTTTCTTTTTTATTATCTTTGCCCATCCATTAATAAATTAAGAATTATACGATGAAGATAGCAATAGTGGGAACCGGCTATGTCGGTCTGGTAAGCGGAACCTGTTTTGCGGAAATGGGTACGGAGGTGTATTGCGTGGATGTGGATGCAAAGAAGATTGAGAACCTGAACAAGGGAATAATGCCCATCTATGAACCCGGATTGAAGGAGATGGTGTTACGCAATCAGCAAGCCGGACGGTTGCATTTCCTGACTGACCTGTCGGCTTGCCTGAATGATGTGGAGGTGGTGTTCAGTGCCGTGGGGACTCCCCCCGATGAAGACGGAAGCGCGGACCTGAAATATGTGCTTGAGGTGGCCCGGACGGTTGGAAAATATATGAACAAATACCTGACCGTCGTGACCAAGAGTACCGTGCCGGTAGGAACCGCCCGGAAGGTCCGGCAAGCTATCCAGGAAGAGCTGGACCGGCGTGGCTCGGACCTGACCTTCGATGTGGCTTCCAATCCGGAGTTCTTGAAAGAGGGAGCGGCCGTGAAAGATTTCCTGAGTCCGGACCGTATTGTGGTAGGTATCGAATCTGAGCGTGCCAAAGAGTTGATGACCCGCTTGTATCGTCCTTTCTTATTGAACAATTTCCGGGTGATATTCATGGATGTCCCTTCGGCCGAGATGACGAAGTATGCCGCTAATGCCATGTTGGCGACCCGTATCAGTTTTATCAATGACATCGCGAATCTGTGTGAGATAGTCGGCGCGGATGTAAATATGGTGCGGAAAGGAATCGGGACCGATCCGCGCATAGGCAATCGTTTCCTCTATGCGGGATGCGGGTATGGCGGCTCCTGTTTTCCGAAGGATGTGAAGGCTTTGGTGAAGACCGCGGCCGATCATGGGTACCCCATGCGCATCTTGCAAGCGGTTGAAGAGGTCAACGAGCAACAAAAATCCATCCTTTTCCGTAAACTGGAAAATTATTTTAAGGGGAATCTGAAAGGAAAACGCATTGCTGTTTGGGGGTTGGCCTTCAAACCGGAAACCGATGATATGCGCGAGGCCGCTTCGCTGGTGGTAATCCGGAAGCTTTTGGAGGCGGGATGCGAGGTCTCTGCTTATGACCCGGTGGCTATCCCGGAGGCCAAGCGCCGTATGGGCGAGGTCGTGCGCTATGCACAGGATATTTACGATGCGGTTGTGGATGCCGATGCGCTCTTGCTTATTACCGAATGGAAAGTATTCCGTATGCCTTCCTGGCAAGCGGTAAAGAAGCTTATGGCCAATCCGTTGGTGATAGACGGGCGTAACATTTATGACCCGCACGAGATGCAGGAATATGGATTCGAATACCATTGTATCGGAAGATAGACATGGCCGACGAATCGCTTAAACAAAAAACCGCAAGAGGCCTGTTCTGGGGATTGGTCAATAATGGGACCATGCAGTTCCTGAATCTTCTTTTCGGGATTTGCCTGGGGCGTCTTCTGAGTCCGGACGATTACGGGATGGTGGGGATGCTGACGGTATTTTCACTGATAGCCGGTTCTTTGCAGGAGAGTGGGTTTACCGCCGCATTGGCCAATAAGAAGGAGATAAGGCATGAGGATTATAACGCGGTCTTCTGGTTCTCGATAGGTGTCAGTTTTCTGCTTTATTGGATTTTGTTTTTCTGTGCGCCTTGGATTGCGGACTTTTATCATCAGCCGGAGTTGATCCCTTTGGGGCGTTATGCTTTCCTGGGGTTCTTTATTTCCAGCTTGGGCATAGTCCCGGCGGCTTATATATTCCGGAACTTGATGGTGAAGCAAAAGGCTATAGCCACGGCTTTAGGGCTGGTTGTTTCCGGAATAGCCGGCATAACTTTGGCCTATTGCGGGTTCTCTTATTGGGGACTTGCCACGCAAAGCCTGCTTTATGTCGCGGTTCTGAATCTTTATCTTTGGATGGTTTGCCCGTGGCGTCCGACCCTTGCGTTCAATTTCCGCCCGGTACGGGAGATGTTCAGATTCAGTAGCAAGTTGTTGTTGACGAATATATTCACGACAATCAACAACAATATCTTTTCCATCCTGTTGGGGCGTTTCTATTCGGAGAAGGAGGTAGGCCAGTTCAATCAGGCGAGCAAATGGAATTATATGGGGCATACCTTGATAACCGGTATGGTCAATAGTGTCGCGCAACCGATGTTCGTCCGGATTGCGGATGATTCGGACCGGCAGGTACGGGCATTCCGCAAGATGCTCCGATTTACCTCCTTTATCGCCTTCCCGGCTATGTTTGGATTGGCGTTTGTGGCTCCTGAATTAATCGTTATCGCGATTACCGATAAATGGCTGACCAGTGCGAGGCTTCTGCAAATCCTGGCCATTGGCGGGGCATTCCTCCCGATAGCCGGACTATATACCAATTTGCTTATCAGTAAGGGCAAATCGAATATTTACCTATATGGTACGGTCGTTTTAGGGGTCGTCCAATGGATCTTGATGTTGCTCCTCAGTCCCTATGGGCTGTTTCTGATGGTTTCGGTCTATGTCGGAGTGAATATCTTGTGGTTGCTGGTGTGGCAATACTTTGTTCATCGGGAATTGCCGGTATCTTTGTTTCAAGCCTTGAAGGACATATTGCCTTTTGCGGGTATAGCCGCCGGGGTCATGGGGGTGACTTATTACATAACCTTGCCTATTGGGAATATATATATGCTTGCTCTTGCCAAGATTCTCTTAGCGGCAGCCCTGTATACGGGAATCATGTGGGTAAGCAAATCGGTGACTTTTCGCGAGTGCCTGGATTTTTTAATGAAACGGAAAAATAAGGGATAATCCTTTTAGACGGTGTGTCATAATTGCAAACTGCTGCGTTATTTTCGGAATTCGGGCTAAGTCATTTACTCCAGTAAACTCCTGTCGCCCTCATCCTCAATGCCTTGCATTTTGCTAATTCTGACACACCTTAACGGGGCTGCATCAAAACATTCATTTTGATACAGACCCTTATTTCTTTACGATTACCAAAGGAATATTCCCTAATTGTGAGGCCAGTTCCGAAAAAGAGCTTTGGAAAGAGCCGAAAATCTTATCGGTCCGGGCGAGTGTGTACATATCTGCTACGCCCCCTTGGATTCCGGAGGTCGAACTTCGGTCGGCTTCCTCTTCGGCACAAAGCAACCGGTTCCCGTATCGTCTTTTCAATTCTTGTTTAACCGTTTCCGAGTCGGTCGCCAAATAAATGGAAAGATCCGGACAGGCATCCAGCTCTTGGTCGATGGCCGCAAAAAACAATTCGACAGGGCTTTGCTGGATGGATGCGGTATTATCTGTACGACGGATATGTACCCCGATTGTGCGTGACGTAAAATGCGTACATCTGCGGTCTATGAGGTGTTGTATCTCCGGCTGAGGCACGAAAAGCTTGCGTAGCAAATCGTATGAATAGGATTGGAAAGCGGTGTAGGAGGCCATATACACACGGTCTTGCCGCGCCCATTTCGCGAAATCGAAGTTTTGCTTGCACAAAGGGGTAATGGATTTTTCGTAAAGACATCTCTTGAAACATATCCGTTGGAAGAAGCGGGGCAAGTAAAGGTTACGCTGGCGGGGACGGTCATAGACGAAATCGCCCCAAGTCGCCTCTTTCAAGGCCAGGTCCGGTTCATGTATTTCTTGAAACAACGCATGGAAAGGAGCGCGTAAAGCCCAGTCCTGAAACCAGATTACCTGTAGCCGGCAATCCGATTTCCGGGCTAAAGTCAGTGCTGATGTAAGCGCCCGCATGCGGTTTGCCAGCCCTCCAACCGGTATGAATACGAATTTATGCATGATGTCTGTTTAAATTAAGTCGCAAAGTTAAGGAAGTTCGCGAAGGAAATCAGTATCTTTGTGGATATTTTATCAGAAATAAAATAGAATTAGCTATGCAAGCCATCATATTAGCAGCTGGAATGGGGAAGCGTTTGGGGGAATTGACCAAAGAAAACACCAAATGTATGGTCAAAGTGAACGGGGTATGCCTGATCGACCGTTTGCTGGACCAGCTATCCTCGCTCCACTTGGAACGTATCATCTTAGTAATCGGCTATAAAGCGGAAAAATTGCGGGAGCATGTGGGCGATTCAATAAAGGGAACTCCTATCGAATACATATATAATCCGGTTTATGATAAGACCAATAATATTTATTCCCTTTATCTGGCAAAAGAAGAGTTGCAAAAGGAAGATACGCTCCTGATAGAATCCGATTTGATATTTGAAGATTCCTTGTTCCGCAAGATTATAGATAACCCTTATCCCAATTTGGCGTTGATAGCCAAATATGAACCGTGGATGGACGGG
>DWYO01000132.1 GCA_019118725.1 Candidatus Parabacteroides intestinavium
AAATTTGTTTCCGGTCTTTTTCCCCGTTCTTATTCGTCACATAGCCCGCTATGCTCCTCATAAGAACAAATAAAAATCCTCGAAAACATTCTTTACAAAAAGCTGGAATAAATTCCAAACAGCTTCTTAGTTGTTCGCAAAATGTCAAAACGTCAATTTAGCCCTCTTATACGCTCCATATTTCGGCCCTGTATCCGGATTTTTCAAAACGATGGCCTTCTCATGAAGTTAAAAACACAGATTTCACCATACAACAAACTGAATATTATATCATTAAACAAAATATTTTCCATCCGGGAAAATTCTCGTTTTATGCAAATCAAGACCGGATTTGCCTCCAGAAAAAGAGGTTTTCCGCTCAAGAAGGGATAAATTCAGAAAAAAATGGGACATTCCCGGAAAAAGATGCCTATCTTTCCTTTCAAACCAAGGCGGCTTTGAAGGAAAAGATAGGCTACTTTCTGGCAAAACATAGGCATGAATCTACTCCAAAACAGGCAAAAAGCATGAAAAAACGCCTCCTTTCCAAGTTTTTTTGAACAATTTTACCGAAATGCGTGTTAGCAAAAACGGAAAGAATGCATCAAAATGTATAATTTACCCCGCGAAAAGCCGACAATAATCTTTTCCTCTTTCCTGACCTCCCTATGAAATATCGGGATTTCCAAGTATATGTGAGAAGCTGGAATAAATTCCAAACAGCTTCTGAAAAAGTTCATCCAATTTGTAAAGGTGTTTTTTATCAATATAAAAAGTCGTACCTTTGTTTTCAGATTAATGAGAAATATAGCTATGACAACAGACAAAAGACCGTTGATTCTGATTACGAATGATGACGGATTTCGTGCGAAAGGTATTAATGAATTGATTAAGGCATTGAGGGATTTGGGCGAATTGGTCGTGATGGCTCCGGACGGACCGCGTTCGGGCATGTCGAGTGCCATTACTTCGTTGGTCCCTATTAAATACAAAACAGAATGGCAGGAAGAGGGCCTGACGGTATATAGCTGTACCGGCACACCGGTGGATTGCGTCAAGCTGGCCATCAATGAGGTGCTGGACCGGGAACCGGACCTGCTGGTCGCAGGTATCAATCATGGCGGGAATATGGCCATCTGTGTGAATTACTCCGGCACGATGGGGGCAACGGCCGAGGGATGCATCTTCGATGTTCCGTCAATGGGAGTTTCCTTGCTGGATCATCGTCCGGATGCCGACTTTACCGAGTGTTGCCGATTAGGACGTGAGCTGGCCGAGAAGGTTCTGCAAAAGGGATTGCCGCACGGCACCTACCTGAACCTGAATGTCCCGACAGATATCCCGGTGAAAGGGGTAAAAATCTGCCGGCAGGCCGACGGACGCTGGGTGAAAGAGTTTAAACGGAGCGAAGATGCCGGCGGAAATCCGGTGTTCTGGTTGACCGGCCATTTCCGTAACGATGATGTCCATGAGGATAATGACGAGAAAATGCTGGACGAAGGGTATGCTTCGTTGGTGCCGTGTAAATTGGATGTGACGGATTATGAATTTATGCAGGAGCTGAAAGACTGGATGGCATGAAATATTACCTCATAGCCGGTGAAGCATCCGGGGATTTGCATGCTTCAAACTTGATGCGTGCCTTGAAAGCGGCTGATACGCAAGCCGACTTCCGCTTTTTAGGAGGCGACCTGATGCAGCAGGTGGGCGGTACGCTGGTCAAGCACTACCGGGAAATGGCCTTTATGGGCTTTATTCCGGTACTCATGAACCTGCGCACTATCCTGCGGAACATGGAGCTTTGCAAAGAGGATATCCGGAACTACCGGCCGGATGTGGTGATATTGGTGGACTATCCGGGATTTAACCTGAAGATAGCCCAATATGTAAAGACCCAATTGCATCTGCCGGTACATTATTATATCTCCCCCAAGATTTGGGCCTGGAAGCAATACCGCATCAAGGCTTTCCGTAAGTATGTAGACCACATCTATTCCATCTTGCCTTTCGAACCGGCTTTCTTTCGGAAATTGAATTACGAGGTGGACTATGTAGGGAATCCATCGGTCGACTCCGTTACAGCTTATCGGGAAAACCATCCGATAGACCGGATGAGCTTCTACCGGATGAATCGTTTGGAGGAGAAATCGATTATAGCCCTCTTGGCTGGAAGCCGGAGGCAGGAAATCAAAGACAATCTTCCGGTGATGTTGCGCGTAGCCGCCCGGTATCCGGAATACCAGGCCGTTATAGGCGGAGCTCCGGGCATCGAGCCGGATTATTACGCACCCTATCTGCAGGGCTATGACGCTCACCTTGTGTTCGGACAGACCTATCCGTTGCTATCGCATAGCCGGGTGGCATTGGTAACCTCCGGAACGGCCACACTGGAAACGGCCCTGTTCCGGGTTCCCCAGGTTGTTTGTTATAAGGTGATCGGAGGGAAGCTGGCCAACTTTGTGTTCGAACATTTTTTCCATACACCTTATATCTCGTTAGTCAATCTGATCGCCGGACGGGAGGTCGTACAGGAATTGTTTGGCGCGCGCTTCTCAGAAGAGCAGATCGAAGCCGAACTGAGTCGGATACTTCACGATACGGACTATCGCTCGGCGATGTTGCAAGGGTATGATGACATCATCCGCGAATTAGGTTCGGCCGGAGCGTCCGCCAGAACCGCGTCACTTATCGTAAAACGCATCCGCCCATGAAGTTAGAGCTTGACAAACGCGCCATCACCTATTTGCCCGGAGTCGGTCCGCGCAAAGCCGATATCTTGAAGAAAGAGGCGGAAATCGTCTCCTACGAGGATCTGCTCTATTATTTCCCCTATAAATATGTAGACCGGAGCCGCTTTTATACGGTTTCTGAAGTGACCGGTTCGATGCCCTATATCCAATTGAAAGGGAAAATTCTCTTTTTCGACCAGGTGGGCGAAGGACGGAGTAAAAGGCTTATCGGTAAGTTCACGGACGGGACGGGGACACTGGATCTGGTCTGGTTCAAAGGCCTGAACTATGTGCAGGACAAGCTGAAGGTAGATGTGGAATATATCGTATTCGGGAAGCCTTCGGAGTTCGGACACAGCTATAACATCGTGCACCCGGACGTAGATCCGGTGGAACAGGCCAATCAGGTGGCCAACGGATTGACTCCTTTCTACAATACGACCGAGAAGATGAAGAAATCGTTCCTCAACTCCCGGGCTATCCAGAATATGCAATACACCCTGCTCAGTAGCTTGAATTGGCAGATTCCGGAAATATTACCTCAAAAGATTCTGGAGAAGACGCAGATGATATCTTTATCGGACGCGCTCCGGAATATCCATTTCCCGGAGAATGTCGCCAAGCTGAAAGCCGCCATGCTCCGGTTGAAGTTTGATGAGCTTTTCTTCATCCAATTGAATATCCTCCGGACGGCCCGTTCCCGGAAACTGACGTTGCGGGGGATTCCGTTTCCTACGGTCGGGCATTATTTCAATACCTTTTACAAAGACTATCTTCCGTTCGAGCTGACCAACGCCCAAAAGCGGGTGGTGCGTGAAATCCGGGCGGATATGGGAAGCGGAAGGCAAATGAACCGATTATTGCAGGGAGATGTAGGGAGCGGAAAGACCTTGGTTGGCTTGCTGGCCATGCTCCTGGCATTGGACAACCGGTGTCAGGCGTGTCTGATGGCTCCGACCGAAATTTTGGCTAACCAGCACTATGCGACCATCAAGGCCTTTTTGAAGGATATGGATATAAAGGTAGCGCTTCTGACGGGATCTACGAAAAAGAAAGAGCGGGATGTCCTGCTTCCCGCTATTGCCGATGGCGAGATACAGATCATCATCGGTACACATGCCCTGATAGAAGATACGGTTGTCTTTTCTTCCTTGGGATTGGCGATTATCGATGAGCAGCACCGGTTCGGTGTCGAGCAACGTTCGCGTTTATGGAGGAAGAATGCCAAGACCGTACCGCATGTGTTGGTGATGACCGCAACCCCGATTCCTCGCACGCTGGCCATGACCCTGTATGGAGATTTGGATGTGTCGGTTATCGATGAACTCCCGCCGGGTCGCAAACCGATAAAGACCTTGCACCGGTATGATAACCGGAAAAAGGAGTTGTTTGATTTCCTGCGGAGCGAAATCCAAAAAGGCCGGCAGGTCTATGTAGTATATCCATTGATTGAGGGAAGCGAGAAAAGTGACTACAAGAGCCTGGAGGAGGGTTTCGAAGTATTCAAGGAAGAATTTAAGGAATACAAGGTCTGCATGGTGCATGGAAAAATGAAAGCCGCCGACAAAGAGGCGGAGATGCAGCGTTTTGTTTCCGGTGAGGCGCAAATCCTGCTGGCTACTACCGTCATTGAAGTCGGTGTGAATGTTCCTAACGCTTCGGTGATGGTCATCGAAAGTGCCGAACGGTTCGGCCTCTCCCAGTTGCACCAATTGCGCGGGCGCGTCGGACGGGGCGCCGAGCAGTCGTATTGTGTATTGGTCTCGTCATTCAAGCTGAGCAATGAGACCCGAAAGCGTCTGGAGATCATGGTCAATAGCAACAACGGATTCGAAATCGCAGAGGCTGATTTGCGCTTACGCGGACAGGGGGATATCGAAGGAACCCGACAAAGCGGAGAGGGTTTCGGATTGAAAATAGCCAACCTGGCTTCGGACGGACAAATCCTCCAATATGCCCGGAATCTGGCTTCGGAAGTTTTGGACGAAGACCTGGAGTTAATGAGCGAAACCTACCGGATATTGAACGAAAGGCTGAAAGTTTTGTTCGCCAACAAGCTAAATTGGCGTCTGATCAGCTAAATATGTTGTAAAACATATTTTTTATAATTGTCTGAAATTCTTTTATTTAAATACCCCATTTTAGAAACGTTAGTTCGAATAAAGAAAATTTTCCGCAATTTATTTTGACAAAAAAATCAAAATATCGAACTTTGAGCTCGTTCTTCCTAATGAAGTGCACAATAATAACATTCTAATATCGGTTTTTTATAATTAGAGTAAAAATGACGGTCAAATCAATATTGTCTATTTGTTTAGGGCTACTGATGCTTCCAGGGATGAAAGCTTCAGAACCGGAAAAAAAGTCTACGCCTCTTGTTACTGTCGATCAAGCGAACACGGTCATGGAGCGCCAAGTATCGGAACTGATGGCTGAACGTGTCGGCTTTAAGAAAGACATCGCCAAGGAGAAATTGGCAGAGGCTACACTGAACGCCGAGATAGCCCGCGAAAACTTGATGTTCCCTGCCGAAGAGCTTTACGGTTCCAACTGGAACACACGCTGGGTTGACCCTTTCCGGGGCGAAGAAAAAATTGAATTCCCAGACTCCTGTGTTATCGACTGCTCTTCGTTCGTTTTCCCGATAGACTCAATGATCCGCGTTACCTCCAAATATGGTCCACGCCGTCGCCGTATGCATAAAGGTATTGATTTGAAAGTATATAAAGGAGATACTATCCGTGCCGCCTTCGATGGGAAAGTTCGTATTCGCAATTATGAACGTCGCGGATACGGATATTACATAGTCATCCGCCACCCTAACGGACTGGAAACCATCTATGGCCATCTCTCCAAACAATTGGTTAAAGTGAATGATATCGTCCATGCGGGCGACCCGATTGGTTTAGGAGGAAATACCGGCCGCTCAACAGGCTCTCACTTGCATTTCGAAACGCGCTTCTTAGGACAAGCCATCAACCCGGCTGAGATTATCGACTTTGAAAATTGCGTGCCTATCCAAGATTCTTACGTATTCCATAACATAAAGATTAACGGACGGAAGAGCAATATTTACACCTCTTCTGCCGACCAATTGGTTTATCACCGGGTGAAATCGGGCGATACACTGGGTAAGATCGCACGTATCTATGGAACGACCGTCGGCGAATTGTGCCGTCTGAATGGCATCCGACCGACCACGGTATTGCGTATCGGCCAATCCTTGCGCTGCTCGGCTGGCGAGAATTATACCGCACGCCGGCCACGTATTCAGAACCAGGATAAAAAAACCATCCGCGTAGAGGCTCAACCGGAAGTTGTAAATGCCGTTCAGGCTGAGGCATCCGGAGAAAATGCACAACCGATTTATCACAAAATCCAATCAGGCGATACCTTGGGTGCCATCGCACAAAAATATGGCACTACCGTTTCCAAGCTTTGCCAACTGAACGGAATCAAGCGTACTACAATCTTGCGCTTAGGACGCACATTGCGGTGTTCGTGATTGATTTAGGACATTTGAAACCATAAGTTAGAATTTCGAAGTCAAAATTCAAACGATAGGAATTAAACACAGAAACACAAAGACACAGAACTTTTATTTTTGAAAAACAAGAAAATAAAACCCCTGTCTTTGTGTTTCTGTGTTTTTTATTTGCTTAATTTTAAATCAAGACCAAACTTGAGAAATCTAATAAATAGAACACTTTTCCAATACCCCATTTTTCCAAAAAGCCCATTA
>DWYO01000133.1 GCA_019118725.1 Candidatus Parabacteroides intestinavium
GCCCCTTCTGCCAGCATCTTGCTTCCCGACTTGCCTCGACGTAGCCCGCTACGCCTTCTGCAAGCCGAAAAGCAATCCGCAAGACATAAGGGGGCAATCTACCCAAAGTCTAATGACCGATTTGGGTTAAACAGATTTTCGCAGATTTATTCAGCTAATATATAATCAGTGGTCATCTGTTGTATCTGTGTTTTCTGTGTGCAATTTTTTTAATACACTCCTTGGGTACCGGCTTCCTTACTTGGGTTGCTCTTGTTTGGTGGTATCTTGTTGCAGCGGTACAGACCAAAGAGGGCGCCGGCGTTGGAAGAGGTCTGAGAATTTGGTAAAGTCTTTCTTGAAGATAATGCCTACACCTTGTGTGGTGAGCGATTGTTTCAGATATTGATACATATCATTGGCATGATTGTAGGCTTTCAGGCGTATATCTCCATTGCGTGTCAATTTGTATTCCAGATCAAATTCACCGATAAATACCTGTTTTTGCGTTGCGTTATTCTTATATCCGAAGTTCCCGTTCAGCAATAGTCGGTTGTTGAGCAACTGACTGGAGAGGAGCATCTCGACTTCAGTATCCTGGATTCCCCAGTCTTGGCCTGCCCGGATATTCGTTCCGATTTGTACCTTATCGGTAATGGAGTTGAGTAGACTGGACAACTGAGCGGAAAGGGTAGAGGAGGCCACGGCGGTAAACTCGTTTGATGTTGTTCCGGACGCATAATACTCAGGCGTATAGAATTTGTTCAATACCAACAGATAGATGATTTGGCGGGTCATCATGTCGTCAGTATCAATCAAGCTCTTCATTTGTTGTTCGAGTTCTTCATTAGAGCCAGGCAATTCCAAATCGAAGCTGATGCTGGGTTGGCGTAACATTCCGTTCAACAACAATACGCAATTCACCGGTACGCTTGTACGAGGGCTCTCCAATGCCAGGCTTTGATCCAGATCGCTTAAATTGGCCGTCAGGTTATAGATGGCATTGATATCCATATTGGCATTAAACGGATCACCATTGAATGAAATCATACTCCCGTCACGTATGGTGAATTCCTTGCGGATCAGTTGCTGTAAGCTAAAGTTATAGCTTCCCTCCTGAATGGTAAAGTTGCCATACATACGCAAATCCGATTTGTTTCCATATTGAATTTGCAGGCTTCCGCTTCCCACTCCTTTTATTTTATCGCCGGCGTTAGGATCCATAATCAATTCGATATTGGCATCAGGTGTGATATCCAATAAGAAGTTCATACGCATTTCCACCCCTTCGTTTTCCGTGTCCAAGATCTCGTTAGCGATAGAATCTCTTATAGCTTCGTTTTGCGTAATTTCCTTTTCTACCTTCTTTTTGTTTACGAATGTAATGAAATCATACTCGGCTGCGGTGGAGTTTTTCATGAAATCTAGGTACACGTGGGTGTTCGGTTGGCTTTGCATATTGATGTCAAAGTTGATGAGCTGGCTATTTCCGTTGATAGCCGCGGTTCCGGATCCGTAGACTTTACCGTAGATAACCGGATTATGCTTTTCCGGTGCATCAAACATCAGCATATCATTTGCCTGGACATTTACATGATAATCGAAATTCTTGAAGTGAGTATGGTTGACCGTCAGATCGACTTTTCCGGAATTATTGAACTTGTCATAAATAGTCAGATTCCGGATCTTGATGCTGTTCTTGTCTAAGTGGACAGAGTCAGAGAAGGTGTAATAGGTATTTAGGAAATCAATGCCTAAACCTCCATCCTTGATAAAGGCCTCTCCTTCTACATTCAAAGCCTTGAAGGCTCCATACAGATGTATGTTCCCGAATCCATGTCCCCGGACATCCTTGGCGATTTTCTCCATGAATGGATGCAGAAAAGAAATATCAATATCGTTGGCATCAAAATGCAATGACAGTCCGGGCTCGCGTTCAGGAGAACGAACCGGATAGATATATCCGTCTACTTTGGTTTTGGTCGAGTCGTTTTTGTAAATATCTCCTCGCATGAGGATTCCCTTTTGTTCATCATCCCAGGCACTGAAAAGGTCCAATTGGCCTAATGCGACGTTGTTGAACGAGAATTGCTTTACCTTCAGGTCTGTGTTGAGCATCCGGCTTCCTTGCAAGTCACAGAGGTTGAATTTTCCCGTTGCTTTTCCTGCGAATCGGACATTCTCTACATTCAGAATATCAAATATATATCCTAACTCAATATTATTCAATTGTAAGTTAAGCGTGTCCGAAATGTCTTTTGAGATGGTTCCGTCCATAGTCAGGTATTCCGAATTGCGAGTTATCCGGAAATTTTCGATAGCAACTTTTCCTTCTTGGAGAGTTATTTTGGAGGGCATGATTTTCCAGATCGTATCGTTGATGACCAACGGTGTTTCATGCAAATTTATTTCGGTCCGGAGGGTTGCAGGCTTGTCCTCTTCACCCGGCTCTTCGATGAAACAGGTTGATGCAGACAAATCGGCCCGGAAGGTCTGGGTCTTGTTGTTTGCCCATTGGACAAGCGTCTGGATGCAATTATCTTTAGCATCCGAATGGACATTTATATAATTGCGCATCCCTTTCATGTTGAACTGAGTCGCCTTTACAATCAGGTCTATCTGGTCGTCCGGATTACTGCAATGCAGGTACCCTCCCTCGAAGTTCGATTGCCCCACACAAAATTGCGGCAAATAGGCTTCGAAGCGGAACTTATTGTAGTCATTATTGTAAGCTCCGGTGATTCGGGCCGGTTGCTTTATGGTGAAAGGCAATTTTAGGGTAGACGATAAGTCATCCGTATTTTCAATGGTGAGCAAGAGCGAGAAATTGTTTGCCTCGAGTTGACGCTTCTTCTGAGTTGCCTTGATTAAGGTCGGGATATATCCTTTGAAGGTATTCATGAAGCTCGGGACAATCGTGGCGAAAGAATAAGCTCCTTTTATCTCGCCATTGATGAGGTCTGAGGTGATTTGCAGATTCCGGTCGGACGTATGCCCGGAGGCTTTGACCATCAGCTGGTTCAAGAAGAAACAACTGGGCTTTGTCCGGAAATCCAGGCTATCCACCTGAATGCTTCCTTCCAGATTATCGATAGTATTCCCCGTGAAGTCGGCTTTTAAAGACAAGGAAATATCCGGCTCCTCATATTTGTGCGAGAGGTTCAGTTTGTCCGGACGGAAATGGTCTATATCCGCGACAAAATTGAATACGGAATGTTTCCCTAAATGCTCGAACATACCATTGGCCTGTAAAGAACCGTTCGGGTCATTGACCTGAACGGTCCCGTCAAAAGCATTTTTTCGGAAATTGCCCGCCAACCGGATGTCCTGATAAGTATATTCCTTGAAGTCAAACCGGCTGATGTCAGCTTGGATATTTCCGGCAAAATGTCCGCCCACAGGGCGCTTTGCGTCAATTTGGATGGCACATTTCGCCTTGCCCAGAAGGTCATTCTTTCCTAAGAGCTTCCCCAAATCCAATTCGTTGGTGCGTACACGTCCCTTCAGGAAAGCGGCAATATTTTCTTTCTTGTTCTTTCCGAATACCAGATCGGTCTGTACAGAACCGATAGACGTAGATAACTTCCCGTAGGCAATCAGATGGTCAAAAAAACCGGAAATCTCGCCGGTGAAGTTTATCGTCCCTAATTGTACCAAAGGGGCAGGTAGCCTGACCTTGTCTTTGCTGAAATTATTGACTAGACTTTCCCATCCGGAGGTGGTTATATACATCTTGCTTACTTGTCCATTGATGAAAGCTTCAGAAGGATGGGAGATTCCCTTTAAATCCATGTTCCCGACCAGCAACATCTTCGTGCTGTATTTGAGGGTCAGGTTTTCCAGGTTGATATGATTGACATATCCATTGGCTTTTGCCGATAACTCGATGGAGTCTGTAAAGTTTTTCAAAGCCGGAACAAATGGCGAGATGTCTTTCAGGCAGATGTGAGACGGTGCAATCTTCAGTGCCAGTGCGGCACTATCCAGAAAGTTGGCATAGAGGCTGTCTACCTGAGTGAAATCCACACGGGCTTCGGATATGCGGAGGTTGGTCTGCGGGAGACTTATCGCAAAGTTCTGGACGTGTGCGCTATCCGGATTTCCTACGATTGACAAAGATAACTTATTTAAAGAAAAACCGGAGGATTCTTTCAGGCTGAGTTTCTTGATTTGCGCATTTATACTATCGTTCCGCAATACCTTTAACGAGATTTTCGCACTCAAGTCGCGCACATCTACATGCTTGGCATTAAACTTCCCCGGCGTTTCCGGCATATCTTCTATGTCAAAGCGGAAATTCCCTTGTCGGATCAATATCGTGTTGAAACGAAGGTCAATATTCGGCTTGGGTCTGGGCGTTGTGTCCTTACGGGCGAACGCATCGATGACGAATTGCAAGTTTAACGGGTCTGATGTGCTTTTTTTGCTCAAATGGACGGTTGGACCAAACAACCGTATGGTGTTGAATACCAGTCGCCCCTCCAATAAAGGAAATATATCGAATCCGGCGGATACATGATTGGCCTTGAACAGGACTTTTCCCTCCTGGTCCTCCAGATACAATCCTTCCACTACCAAACGGTTGAACCATTCGATATCCACCTGCTCGATTTTTACCGGAACCTTTAGCTTCTTGGTCAATTCCGTTGTGACCGATTGGGCTATTTTGTTTTGTACGAACGGAATGTTAACCAATAGGCTTGGCAAAATGTAAAGAACCCAAGCCAACGATAGCAGGACAACAACTATGTATTTTAAACCTTTGATAGTATATTCGATTAATTAGGTACAAATGTAAACATTATTTTTTTGAGCATCAAATCCCCCAATTCTTGTTCGGATTCGGTCCCATTTCCAATTCCAGCAAACCGCCATTCCGGATATCCTGATAGTCCAGATGGCACTTTGTATATGCCTTCCCGTTTAATTTTGCGGATTGGATATAGCGATTCTCCGGACTATTATGATGAGCTTGTATGCTGAACGTCTTTCCTTCGCCTACCTGAATGGTAATTTGTTCGAAGAGCGGACTGGAAATTTCATACCGTGTCTCTCCCGGACAAACCGGATATAATCCGCAGGCCGCCAAGATGTACCAGGCAGACATCTGTCCTACATCCTCATTGCCTACCAGCCCTTCTACCTTATTGTGATAAGCATTCTCACAAATGAAGCGAGACCAATATTGGGTTTTCCAGGGCTGTCCTAAACGATTGTAAAGGAACGGGACGTGATGAACCGGCTCGTTCGCATGATTATAATAGGCATTCCAGAGGAAATTGGCCGGAGTTTTGCTGAACATCGAGTCTAAGTCGGCTATTACCTGCTCATTTCCGCCCATTATTTCCACCATACCGGTAATATCGTGAGGAACGAACCATCCCTGTTGCAGTTCATTGCATTCCACACATCCGTAACCCTCCTCCAGTTTCCCCTTTGCCGGCCAGGGCTCAAAGGTCCCATCCGCTTTTTTAGGACGGAAACTATGCTTTTCCGGGTCATAGATGTTTCGATAAGATTGCGCCAAGCGTGCATAACGGGCCGCATCCTCTTCTTTCCCTAAAGCTTGTGCCAATTGGGACATGCACCATTCCGTATAGGCATATTCCAACGTTTGTGAGATGCTGGAAGGAGTATAGCCTAACTCCCCGTTTCCGAATAGCTTGGAGGTATTATCTGCATACTGATAGGCCTGTTGCATATCCAATCGGCAAATGCCTTTCGCATAAGCATCCGCCAGTACTGAAATAGCCGGGTTACCTATCATACATCCGGAATAAGCGTTCAGGAACTCCCATCGTTCGTAATAATGCTGTCCGCTCTCATCCGCCATCGAGGTCAACGAAGCCAAAACATCATTGACCAATTCCGGGTGGATAATGGTCTGTAAAGGCATCTGGCTACGGAATACATCCCATCCGCTGAATATCGTGCGTTTGGTGAATGCTTTCGAGGTGTGAGCTTTCCCATCGGCTCCGATGTATTGTCCATCTACATCGGTGAAAATTCGCGGATCGATCAAGGTGTGATATAGCGAGGTATAAAAAACTACCTGTTGCTCCTCGCTCCCTCCGGTTACTTTTATTTTAGCCAAATCCGCATCCCAAAGAGCGCGGGCACGGTCACATACGGCGTCAAAATCCCAGTCCCGGATTTCTGCTTTCAGGTTCTTTTCAGCCCCTTCTTCGCTAACGAATGAAATACCCGCCTTGAAAAGCACCTCTTCGCCGGCTTCCGTGGCAAATTCCGTAAAGAAGCCGATATGTTTGCCTTCATATTCTTGAGGATGCGGTATGATTTCCGCCTGAGAAGTTAGTGTTTGGAAGGCGTCACTTTCGATAAATTCTCTCCGGCGTGATTGCCCTTCCGGAATAGGTACGTTCCAAACGCCATAGTTTTTCAAGGGCTTGGAGAATTGGGCGTAAAAATAAACCGTATAATTGGCCTTTCCGTCTCCGTTCCCCCATCCGCCTCCATCCGGTGTACATTCCATCCTTCCGACAATGGTATGGTCATCTATTACCCGAACCGCCTGATAGGTCGAAGTGCCGCCTACCCGGCGTGCCAAATCCAGTTGAATGCGCGATTGCTCGTGCTTCGGGAAAACAAAACGCAACATTCCGCTATGCGGCATGGCCGTAGCTTCGGCTTGTATCTGATAATCGCTCAATAACACCTTATAATATCCGGCCTTAGCCATTTCCGATGATTTATCATAATAGGAACGATACCCCTTTGCGCCACCTTCTTTGCCGGAGTTGGTGCGCAACTCCCCGGTCGTGGGTTGCACCAGTAAGTTCCCCAAATCGCCATACCAGCCAATTCCGCTCATTTGAGTGAAAGCAAACCCCTCGATAGTTTCATGTTCGTAGCTATACCCCGGACCGTTATCCCCGCCGGTTATTGTATTGGGACTGACCTGCACCATTCCATAAGGCGTGGTAGCTCCCGGAAACGTTTTTCCCAATCCGTGATAAGCTCCGGCTGCATCTACATTCGTACTGGCCCCGATGAAAGGATTTACCCGATCGGACAACCTTGCTTCCTGTTTGGGGGATGAACAGGAAATAGCCCCTATACATAGTATGTAGAGTATGAATTGAGGTATGTTAATGGACGTTTTTTGTATCATTTTAAGTGGTTGTTAGAATCAATCTCATTTAATCATTCTACAAATATATAACAAATTCCGTTTTGCTTCCTTGAGAAAAAATATAATTATTGTTGCAATTATAGTTTTTATGCACGTAACTCCTTCATTTCGTTCAAAGTTAGATATTGAACGCATAAATGTACTTCTGCTTATTCCCATTTTTTCCATTATTACAGATTTTTTTTATCCCTTCAAGCTTATATTGACGATAGATTTCTGATTCCCCTTAACCGTAATGCTGTTTTGATTCTCAAATTCTTTTGATCTCATTGCTTTCATTTTTTGAGAGTCAACCTTATGTATAAAAAGACAGGTGAAATTGTAAAAATATTGCAATTAATTTCCTAATTTTGTGGCTCGTAGCATGAGATTAAAGTGCGACAGGAAGGAAAATCAATGATTGATAAATATGGCTTGGGAAAAAGTAACCATAAAAAGAGATAATGGAGAGATGGCTGAAGCGCAGGCTCCTGTTATCATTTCAGCCAGTAGAAGTACAGATATTCCTGCGTTTTATGCAGATTGGTTCTTCGACCGGTTGAAGAAGGGGTATTCGGCTTGGACAAATCCGTTTAATGGTGTACAGAGTTATATTAGCTATGAGAAAACACGGTTTATTGTGTTTTGGTCCAAGAACCCGCGTCCTCTGATTCCTTATCTCCCGCTGTTGAAGGAGAGGGGCATCAATTGCTATATCCAGTTCACGTTGAACGATTATGAGGCGGAAGGACTGGAAAAAGGGGTTCCGCCTTTGGCTGAGCGGATTGATACTTTCAAGGAGTTGGTTGGGATTTTGGGCAAAGGGAGTGTGGTCTGGCGTTTTGACCCGTTTATTCTTACAGAACATATAACCATAGAAAGACTGTTGGGTAAAGTAAAAGGCATCGGAGATCAGCTGCGCGGATTTACGGAAAAGCTGGTATTCAGTTTTGCGGATATTACGGAGTACAGAAAAGTAAGAGCCAATTTGGAAGCCAATCAGGTCAATTATCAGGTTTTTACGGAAGAGATGATGTACAGGATGGCCGAGGGACTGGCCGCTTTAAACCGGGAATGGGGTTATGCCTTGGCCACCTGCGGAGAGAAGGTGGATTTGGAACGGTTCGGTATCCGGCATAACCATTGCGTGGATGATGTACTTATCGCGAGGATTGCTTATAAAGACCCGGTATTGATGCGGTTCCTGCGTATGGAAGGGCCTATCTCTCATTTGGGGGAGGAGTTTGGTGGTGCAAGCATTCCTCCGGGTGCGATAACGATATCCGATACGCAATACCTCCTTCCGAAGAAGGATAACAAGGATAAAGGCCAGCGTCAATTTTGCGGATGTATCGTAAGTAAAGATATTGGCCAATATAATACCTGTCCCCATCAGTGCGTGTATTGCTATGCGAATAATAGCAAGGAAACGGCTGCACGGAACTGGAAAAAACATAAACTTTCACCATTCGCCGAAAATATTTTAGGAGACAATAAGGCATGAGTTATATCGATGACATAAAGACATTCCATCCGCTTACGCTGGAGGATATTTGCCGGACAGCTATCCGTCAGGTGCCTTTGCCATACCAAAGCGTTCCTTGGACCTGTCCCGGTCTTGAGCATGGCACCGCTTGTCTGGAGACTGAGGAGCAACTGGATTGTTATCTTGCCGCATACGGGGAGATGCACAAGGGAAAGTTGGAGTGTGGTTTTGCGAATTTCCCTTTCGAGCTGATAGATGATGATTTTGAGGTAATCGACTGGGGGTGTGGGCAGGGCCTTGCCAGTGTCTGTTTATTGGATAACCTTCGCCAGAAAGGGGCGGTGGATAGACTTCAGAAAATCACCCTTATCGAACCTTCGGGTGCCGCCCTGGCACGTGCCCGGCTCAACCTGGAGTGTATCGTGGGCGATGATGTCTATGTAGAGGCCTTGAATTATTATTTGCCTACAACGAATACTGACGAAGAGGAGTCCAATCGCATTCTGAATGGCATTCGTGTGGAGGAACCGATTTGTATTCATCTCTTTTCCAATATTCTGGATATTGCGGATTTGGATTTGAAGGAGCTGGCTCTGATGATCGGTTCGTCAGGGTATCGCCATTATTTCGTATGTGTAGGGCCGATGAATTTTGGCAATGATCGGATTTTCTCTTTTTTGCGCTATTTCCGTATCAAGAAAAAAGATATTTATACGTATGTCAAATGCGGGCAATACCGCCAATTGGCTAACGGGAAATGGTATAGTTGTGTAGCCGTGACGTTCCAGTTGGTCCGTGAAGAGGGAAAACCTTTCTTAGTACCGCTTACCTATTATCCTCCCAAGCAATTCTTTGGCGCATACCGTTTGGATGTGATTGAGGACAAAGATATGGCCGGTCAGAAGGCGTTGGAGTCTGAGGCGTGCATATCGGCTTTTGAAGTTCTGGCTCCATTTGATATCGGTGCCAGTATTTATGAGGATATAGATCCTGTCCTTGCGGTATTGAGTAATATGATTACAAGGGGATTACCGACCAAATGTTCTCCGTTTGTGGAACGGGAGGTCGGCCGGGCATTCAGGTGTTCCAAGGAAGAGATAACGTATGGCTCGATTCACTTTGGCGCAACAGACGATAAACGGGTAGAGGCTAATGAGGATTTGCTCCGGAAGATCCCGGTGGGAATAGCCCGGATACAAAAAATGATTATAGAGGCTATCCTTACGGGGCATTTGTCTATGCAAGAGGAAAAATGGGAGGTGCTGGTAAAGGAAAATGATATACCATGCGCGGCTTTGGCTTTCGCTGATTTGCGGATGATGTATGAGCATCTGACGGCAATGAGCACGGACTATGCTGACCGTGTATTCCCTCAGGTTTCCTTATATATCTTGTCCAAGCATCATTCGGCTTCTCCTTTGCATTTGGACGCGACTACCTACCGGTATGCCAAGCGGGTGGACAGGGAGAAGGTGTATGATATGGTCATCGACTTTTCAATAGACGAGACAATAGATGCGGCAAATGTCCAATTTTCTGAGTTTAAAGCGAAAAACAATTGTTATTTCAATGTACGATCTTCCAAGAAAGTCTATTCTACACGGGATATTTATACGACAGACCGGATACAATATCATCCGGTTACGCGACTCAATGCCAATGGAGAGCATGATGTGATTGAGAAAATGGAACGCCATTTGGTCTATTTCCTTCAATTGCTGTTCCGTAAACAAAATTTCCGTCCGGGCCAATTGCCCATATTGAATAGGGCATTGCAGAACAAAGGGGTAATCGGACTTTTGCCGACTGGAGGAGGCAAATCGCTTACTTACCAGCTTTCGGCCATGCTCCAGCCCGGAATAACGGTGGTTATCGACCCGCTTAAGTCTTTGATGGCGGATCAATATGACGGGTTGATTTCCACAGGTATTGATTGTTGTACGTATATTAATTCGGAATTGAGCACGCAGGATAGGGCCGCTCACGAATTGTTGATGGAGTCCTCGCAGGTGGTATTTGCTTTTATGTCGCCGGAACGGCTTTGTATCTATGAGTTCCGTGAACGGCTCCAGAATATGTACGATTTGCATGTTTATTTCTCGTACGGAGTGATTGATGAGGTACATTGTGTTTCTGAATGGGGACAGGATTTTCGCTTCTCGTATTTGCATTTGGGGCGCAATTTGTATAATTATGTAAGGGCTAAGAATGGTCCTATAGCTTTATTTGGCCTGACCGCTACGGCCTCTTTTGATGTCCTGTCGGATGTCGAGCGGGAATTAACGGGCAATGGCGCGTTCCGGTTAGATCCGGATGCGATAATTCGTTATGAGAACAGCAACCGACTTGAATTGCAATATAAAATAGAGAAGATTGAAGTTAATTATCAGGAGGATGGTTTTTATGATCTCAAAAAAGAGCTGGAGGGATATCCGAAAGCTGTCAATATCGGGGATCAATGGGGGGCCTACAGACAAAAATCTGAATTCTTGTTGGATTATCTGAAACGTATTCCCGGATATTTAAGGGAATTGCAGACGAAAGAGTCTTTGAAGAGGATTGTCGACCGGTTTAAGGAACGTGAGAATCTGACGGATGCAGACGTGGATGAACTTCTTGTCGATATGCCGGACGATTATTATAAGACTCAAGATAAATATGACTTTTCTGGTATTGTTTTTTGTCCGCATGTCAATTCTACCGGTATTAGTGTGAGTTATAATGCTGAAAAGCTCCAGTCTTTGTGTGAGATAGGTACTTTCTCCGGATCATCTCAGGAGGGGGCCGTGCAGGGCAATGACTCGATGAAGAATATGCGCAGGTTTCGGGAGAATAGGGTGCCTATAATGGTCGCGACAAAGGCCTTTGGTATGGGAATTGACAAGCCTAACGTGCGTTTTACCATCAACTTGAATTATTCAAGCTCGCTGGAGAGTTTTGTGCAGGAGGCTGGTCGTGCCGGTCGGGATAGAAAGATGGCGTTGTCTGTCATATTCCTGTCCGACTATCATTTGGCGCGTATCAACAAGAGGTGTCCGGATAAGAATTTCCCTTTGAGCGTTATCAAAAGTAAATGGTTCAAGGTTGAGGATTTGCGGTATATCCTGGCTGATTTTAAATTGAATATCGATGAGCAATATATCGACTATTGTGATCCTTTGACGGATATTGTCCGACTGAAATGTAGCAATACAGAAAAGGATCGATATGGAAATGTTAAGACCTGGAGATGCAATTCGGATTGCTCGAA
>DWYO01000134.1 GCA_019118725.1 Candidatus Parabacteroides intestinavium
ACTAAAAAGATAACCGGAACAGTGGTTGACGCGGCCGGAGTCCCGATAATTGGCGCAAATATTCTTGTAGAAGGGACAACCAACGGAAGCATAACCGATATGGATGGCCGGTTTATGATTGAGGATGTAGAGGAGGGCGCGAAGCTAAGAATCTCTTACATCGGTTATGTGGATCAGGTCATTACCATTTCAGCGAAAGCCGAATATGCCATCACGTTGAAGGAGGATTCGCAGAATCTGGATGAATTGGTAGTTGTGGGTTATGGCGTGCAGAAGAAAGCCAGCATGACCGGTTCTATTTCCAATGTGAAGGCGGATGAACTGACGGCAATACCGAACACTAACCTGTCCAATTCGTTGGCCGGACGTGCTCCGGGAGCGACCATTACCGGTAATTCCGGATTGATGGGTGCCTCTTCTGAAATCCGTATGCGTGGCGGTTTCGGAGATCCGTTGTTTGTTATTGATGGAATTATCCGCGATAAAGAGGCTTTTGATGCGTTGGAACCTTACGAAATCGACCAGATGAGTTTCTTGAAAGATGCGGCTACAGCCTCTATTTATGGTTCTGCAGCAGGTAATGGCGTTGTGCTGGTTACGACAAAAGGTGGGGTAAAGAACCAGAAACCTACTTTCAACTATCAGGGTTCTTATGCGTTCAGTACACCTACACAAGAATTGTTTGCCGACCGGTGGACAGCTATTGATGATTTGGACTATCAGAATGCGGTAGCTCGTTTTCAAGGGCTGCAGGAGCCGAATGGAGAGGCAGAATATGCCTATTTCCGGGATAATAATATCAATTATAATGTGAATGATTACATTTGGCAGAATCCATGGAACACGAAGCACTCTTTAAGTGTTACAGGTGGAACCGATAAGATTCAATATTATGTAATGGGGTCTTTCTTGGCAGAAGAGGGTTCGTATGTCTCTTTGGAGAATAAGAAATTCTCTTTACGTTCCAACTTGACGGTAGAGCTGAACAAATACATCAAGATGAATGTGAATCTGGATGCGAACCAGTCTAATGACAAGCGTTTCTATTGGCCGTTCTCCGATGATGATGACCAAGCGGTCTATGACTTGTATCGTTGTACTTTCAATGCTATGAAGACAACTCCGTTCTATTCCTATTTGGACGGTACGCCGGCAGATGAGATAACCGATTATCCGATTTATCAGGATTATGGCTCTTGGCAGGGATGGAACCCTGTTGACCAGGTTGTCGGAAACCGTTATCTGAAGACGCGTCGTCGTAACTTGACCGGTATCGTATCGTTCGACTTTAATTTGGATTTCATTACAAAGGGATTGAGTTCGAAGATTGTCGGAAATTATGTCGGGAAGGATTATAACCGTAAACGTTTCATGACATTCCAGAAGAATTATAAATTTCAACAGGCTGATCCGAGTGGAAACCGCTTCTTGCCGGGACCGTTGGATCTGAATGACTATAATACATTTAATTTTTCTCAGAATTATGAAAATCTGGAATATCGGACCAAGCAGTTGTGGAGTACTCAGTTCAACTGGTTTATCAATTATGCGAATACGTTTAATGAGAAACATGACGTATCGGCTATGGTAGTATTCGAGTCGGCTTCAAACGGCGGAGAATATGTAGAAGCTAAAGCGGAAGAGCCGATGAGTAATATAGACCAGATGTTCAACTATTCGTCTGATGCGGAACGTCGTTGGGGGGATGCTGAAGAATATACAGGTGGACGCCTCTCTTGGATCGGTCGTTTCAATTATACCTATGATCAACGGTATATCGCTGAGTTCTCTTTCCGCTATGATGGCAATACGCTCTTCCCGGATGGACATCGTTGGGGATTCTTCCCATCGGTATCTGCTGCATGGCGCATCAGCGAAGAGCCGTTTATGGAAAGAGCTAAAGACTGGCTGAGTAATTTGAAGATCCGTGCTTCGTATGGTACAACCGGTAACGATTTGGATGTGGATGATGAAGAAATCGCGGCATTTGCTTATTTACAGAAATATAATCGTTCGGATAATGCCTATGTGTTTGGCAGTAACTTGGCTAACACCATTGTTGCCGGAGATACTCCGAACCCTACTTTGACTTGGGCGACTTCATCTACTTATAATGGTGGTTTGGACTTTGGCTTCTTGGACAATCGTTTGAGCGGAACTTTTGATGCGTTCTATCGTAAAGAGGTGGATATTTTAGGCCCGCGTACCGTAACGATTCCAAGTACTTACGGTCAATCTCTGGCTCCGGAGAACTATGCGGAACGTTCTTGGCGAGGCGGTGAGCTGGCTTTGACTTGGAGAGACCAAGCAGCAAGAGGCGAGATCGATTATTCTCTTTATGTCAATTTAGGATTTGCACGCGACCGTTGGGACAAATTGGATGTATCTGCCACTTATCAAGAGGGCGGAGCTTTGTATGATTTGTCTCCAGTAGGAAAATCGGATGGTATATTGACCGGATTGATTGCCGACCATTTGTTGACAGACCAAGCTGAAGTAGACGCTTTGATTGCCAAAGGATTCAAGCAGTATGGACGAGACCCTTATTTGGGTGGTATTTTGTATAAAGATACCCGTGGTGATGGATATACGGAAGGACCGGATAATAAGATTGATGGGAATGACGCTTATAATTTGTTGAGTGAAAATGGAACACCGCGTATCAATTATGGTTTTGGTGGTAATATCACGTGGAAAGGCATTACTATTGATGTACACTTTCAAGGAGTCGGCAAATATGACCGCTTTGTAGGTGGTGTGGATGGCGGTTTCTATCAGCATGGTGGTGCTGTCCGTCCTTATTTCCCGATATGGACCAGTGATAAAGTCTATGACCCCGATTACAATCCGGATGGCGTTTATCCGCGTATCGTGGGAAATGGTTGGTATGAATCGGGTGCCGGAAATACCAGTTATTGGTTGCGCAACGGTGCTTATCTTCGTTTGAAGAACTTGAATATCGGATATAATTTGCCGAAATCCATATTGAATCCGTTAGGTTTGACACAGGCTCAGGTATTCATGAATGCGACAAACTTGTTCTGCATTTCGGATGTAACCGAGTTCTTGGATCCGGAACAGGAATATTACGATTCTTATCCTTTGATGAGAACCTTCTCTTTTGGACTTAATTTTACATTCTAATTTTAAATCATGAAGAATATGAAAATAAATAGACTGAAATATATAGTAGTAGGTAGTGTTTTCGCTTTATGCGGAATAACGACGAGTTGCGACACGTTAGATATCGAAAACTTGGAAAGTTATGATGAATCAATGGTTTGGGATGATGTTAATCTGGCGACCGCATACGTAAATAATCTGTATGCGGAGTGTTTTGGTAATTGGAATGCTTCGGCAGATAACACTTCTGAACAACTATCAGGTATTCCTTGGTATTTGGGAACAGTAACTGAAACAGGCGGTAGCTATAAGAGATGGACTTATACGGAGATGCGCCATATCAATGAGGCTATCCAGCGTTTGGAAGAGGGATTGATAGACAGTGAAACTGCGAACAGTTTATTAGGACAAGCCTATTTTATGCGTGCCTATATGTATTATTGGATGGTTTGCTATCATGGTGGCGTTCCTTATATTAAGGTGCCCCAAAATCGTGAAACGGATGATTTGTATGTGAAGCGAAACTCTACGGCGGAATGTTTCCAATTCATGATTGAAGATTTGGATCATGCAATATCCTTATTGCCCGAAAAGATTGAAGCTGGTTCTGCGGATTATGGCCGTATAGACCAATGTTTTGCAAAAGCTTGGAAAGCGAAGACCTTGTTGTTGAAGGCTTCTCCGCAATTCAATCCGAGTAACCAATGGAATAATGCTTATTGGCAAGAGGCTTATGAGGCAGCTAAAGAGGCTTATGACTTCTGTGTGGCGCACGGTGTGAGCTTGACTCCGGAGTATGGAGATATCTGGTTGCAGGAACAGGGACCGGAAGTTGTATTTGCGGTAATTAATTCAAATCCGAATAAGGTTTCTACATGGGAGTCTGTTACACGTCCAGCTTCAGTTAGCCGTAGTACGAATAGCTCTAACCCGACTTGGGAGTTTGTAAAAATGATACCGATGTTAGATGGTAAGTTGTATGATGATCCGACCGGTAAATATTATGTAGGAGATGAGAATGATTTGTTGAAATCATTTTGGCTGAACCGCGATCCTCGTTTTGATGAAATATGTTTGTATAACGGGAAATTGTATCCGGTTGCGGGGAAACCATCGGGGTATCGGCAATATAACGCATTAGGTCTTAGTAGTCCGGATGATCAATACGGAACGAATCCAAATGCTCATGTAAATGCGGTTAATAATGATGTCTATACAGGTTTTTATATTTATAAAGCAGCAGATGTTTCTCTTACGCAGGCAAGTGTCTTGACTTATGATATCGATTACATTTTGATGCGTTTTGCCGAAGTGATGTTTATCTATGCGGAAGCAGCTAACGAGACGGGACATTCGGATGTGGCTGTTGAAATGTTGAAGCAGATACGCCAACGTGCAGGAATTGAACCGGGCGATGACGGTTTGTATGGCTTGAAAGTGGGAAGCCGTGAAGAGATTCGGCAAGCTATTTTGGATGAGCGTAATATCGAGTTGTGCTATGAGGGACATCGCTTCTGGGATTTGCGTCGTACTCGTAATATGATGCATCTGGACGGTTGGACCAAGCATGGTATTGAAGCGATTGCGATTAATCCGGACGGTACGGACATGGATTTGAATGAAGCAAAGGAAAAAGTGGATAATAACGAATTGACAACGGGTGACTTCCGCTATGTGATTCATCAGGTTCCTTATACGGAAGCGGCTGAACGGGAATTTGTCATTGAAGAATCATTCTATTTCTTCCCGATTCAGAAAGTTAATCTGGATGAAAATCCGAATCTGGAACAGAATAACAACTGGGGTGGAACATTCAATCCGACTATGGAAGAGTAATCGGTTTATTTATCTTTAACAAGTGCGGGAAGCAAAATAACGGCTTCCCGCCTTATATTTGTAAATAATATTCTAATAAAATGAAAACGGCATTTTCTTTATGGGCTATGGCTTTGTTGTTGGCATTTGCCTCTCCGGCTCAGTCCGAAAATAAGATAACCATCGGGGTTATCCAGTATGATTTGAGTGATATTGATAAGAGCTTTAAAGATCTGCATGAGCAGGGATTTGGATCGTGCGAGATTAATTACCGGGCGAATACCTTGACCAAGGAGTTTGCAGAGCAGGTTAAAGAGGCTTCTAAAAAGTATAATATAAAGGTGACTACGGTGGTGGGTGTGCCGGGAAAGAAGAATGTATGGAATTTCCGGCAAGGACCGGCCACGATTGGTCTGGTTCCTGAAGAGGACCGGGCTGAGAAGATCAAGGTTTACCATGAAATGATTGATTTCTGCGCGATGGCCGATATCCCGGCGATGCATTCCCATTTCGGTTTTATTCCGGAAGATTGTTCTTCTAAGCAATATAAGGATTTTATCCGGGTGATGCAGGATTTGGCGAACTATGCAAAAGAGAAAGGGGTAATGATTTACTTCGAGACAGGACAAGAAACTCCGACGACTCTGATTCGTGCCATCAAGGATATAGGGACGGGCAATGTGTTTATCAACTGTGATTTGGCAAATTTGTTGATGTATGGAAAAGCCAATTCGCTGGATGCTGTAAAATTGTTTGGCCCGTTGATTAAAGAATTTCATGCGAAAGATGGTAAATATCCTGACCCCAATAATCCGTATGAACTGGGGGCTGAGGTGCCGATCCCTACCGGAGAGGTGAATTTCCCGGCGGTTATAGCTGAACTGAAGAAGCAAGGCTTTGAAGGAGCGGTTACCATCGAGTGCGAATTGAACGGTACACGTCATGATTACGTGGTGAAGACCCGGAAATATTTACAGGAGTTATTGGACAAAGATTAGAAGCTGTTTTGAATTTTTATAAAAAGCTGGAATAAATTCCAAACAGCTTCTTAGAGGCTTGATTCGTGAGAGAGAAATTGCCTGATGGTTGCTGGATGCAAGTTGCGCAGTTGTCAGACGAGAAGCCTGTCCTATGAAAACAGAAGGAATATTTGACATAGGACAAACTTTTTCCTGAAAAGTAGAAATATATTCGCGATATTATTCTACCTTTGTCCATCGAAGCAGACTTATAGGTAGATGAGTTTATGGGTTTGAATGGTTTAAATCAAAGCAGGATAAGCAGGCAAACACATGGACTAAAGACTTGAAAACTAAACATAAAAGCTAACTAAAAAAATAATTATAGCTATGGGAACAAACAGAAGAGATTTTCTGAAGACCCTTGGAGGGGTGGCTCTGTTTACAATAGTGCCGCGCCACGTGTTAGGGAATGGATATATCGCTCCCAGCGATCAGTTGACAAAAGGTATCATCGGAACCGGCGGTATGGGACGCGGGCATGTGAATTATGCCGGGACACGCTTGGTGGCGGTCTGTGATGTCGATAAAAATCATTTGGAATTAGGTAAAAATCTGGTGAAGGAGAAGATCGCGGCTTATCATGATTTCCGTGATCTGATATTGGACCCGAATGTGGATATCGTACATATCGCTACGCCTCCTCATTGGCATGGTATCATGTCGGTCGAGGCTGCAAAAGCTGGAAAGGATATCTGGTGTGAGAAGCCTATGACCCGTACCATCGGTGAAGGCAAGCGGGTGATGGAGGCTGTGAAGCAATATGGGCGTATGTTCCGCCTGAACACCTGGTTCCGCTTTACCGACCAGTTCTACGGCTTGGGCACTCCGGTGAAGCCGCTGAAAAAATTGGTACAGAGCGGGCTTTTGGGATGGCCTTTGAAGGTAACCATCAGCAAGCATACCGGATTTGACTGGAAATTCTATTGGGTAGGAAAGGAGTATCTGGAACCGCAACCTGTTCCGGCTGAATTGGATTATGATATGTGGCTGGGACCGGCTCCTTATAAACCGTATAATGCGCATCGTGTGCATCAGACCTTCCGTGGATATTGGGATTATGATGCCGGAGGTTTGGGCGATATGGGGCAGCATTATATCGATCCGGTACAATATATATTGGGCAAAGATGATACGAGCCCGGTCAAGGTTGAGGTGGATGCTCCACAACAACATCCGGATGCGGTCGGGACTTGGCGCTCGATAACCTATACTTACGAGGATGGTTGCCAGATTGTGCTTTGGGGTGGAGATTATGGCGATCCGAATACGCCTTATATCGCCGGTCCGAAGGGAAATGTCTATAAGAACTTTGTATGTGATATTCCGGATTGGGAAAAGAAATTGTCTGACTTCCCGGATCCGGAACCTCAGGTAACCGACTTTATAGAATGTGTGAAGACACGCCAGCCTTTTGCTTTGAATGAGCGAAATGGCTTCCGTTCGGCTACGATTGTCAATATGGGTGGTGTCGCATTGCGTTTGAACCGTACCCTGCATTTCGACCCGGTTAAGCTGGAATTTATTAATGATGAGGCTGCGAACCGCTTGTTGGACCAGCCGATTCGGGCACCGTGGAATATTTAGAAGGAAATCGGGTAATTGTTAAACGAAAAATAAGAAAAGAACATGAGAAAAGTATATATGACAATCGGTACCTTCCTGCTTTGCGCGGGAATGGTGATGGCACAAGCTCCGGCGAACCGTACATCGAAGACCATAGCGGCTGATGTGCTGGCTCAGATGCCGGCCAGTGAACAAAAGAGCTATAACGACTTGATCGGGCAATTGAGCAAGGAGGGGGATCAGGTTGTACCGATCCTGATAAATATGATGAACGCACCGGGTAAGGGCAGTAACGCAAAGGTGGACTATGCGCTGAGCGGATTGTCGCACTATGTGATGGCAAAAGGTGAGGAGAGTGCCCGTTTGGTCGTTTCGCAGGCTTATTGCAAAGCGTTGGAGTCGGTTGCCGAACGAGAAACGCAGGCTTTTATCATCCGTCAGTTGCAGATTGTCGGAGGCGATGAAGCCGTAGAGACGTTGGCAAATTATCTGAATGACGAGAAATTGAGCGGACCGGCTTCACGGGCATTGTCAAGTATCGGAACTCCTGATGCCGGAGAAGCCCTGATCAGTTCGTTGAAACGCCGGATGGGTACGCCGAAAAGCCAATGTGACGCGATGAATGCCTTGGCTGAAATGAAGGCGGAAGGGGCTGAAGCTGTATTACTTCCTTTTGTGTCCAACCAGGATGTGGAAATCCGGAAAACGGCTTTGTATGCGTTGAGCCAGGTAGGTACGGAGTCTTCTTTGGAGGCTTTGGCCAATGCGGCTAAGGAGGCTAATTATACGATGGAACCGGCCGGAGCCAATGAGGCGTATATTATTTTGATCAAGAATCTGGCTTCAAAAGGGAAGACGGAGGTAGCTGAAAAGGCTGCAAAAGATTTGCAGAAGAAAGCTCAGAAGGCCGGTAGCTTGCAGACCCGCGAAGCAGCTTTGGAAATCCAGATGTCGCTGAAAGAGAATAAAGAGGCGCTCAAGTTGTTGCAATCGGCGCTGAAGGATAAAGATAAAGGATACCGGAATGCGGCATTGGATTATGCTTCTTCGTTTGTAGGTGAAACGGAGTATGTCGAAATAGCCAAGACGATGATGAAAGCGAAGCCGGAGGTTAAGGTGGACATTTTGAATTGGATGGGGCGTGAGGCGAAACGCCCGGATAAGAATCCGATTTTGAAGAAATTGATGATACGCTTCGACCTTCCGTTTGCTACAGTGTTGCGCGATGAGTTGAATCCGGATAACTTTGCGGTGCAACAAGCTGCTGTATGGACGATGGTAAAGATTGGTGATAAGGGCTTTATCCCTACATTGGCCAATCTTTTGACAGCAAACGATAAACAGATAATTCTTTTGGCGCAGGATGCGTTGCTGGCTTTCCCGGGAGATATTGATAATGACGTGGCTAAATCCATCAAGCAGGCAACGGATGCAGGAAAGATTGCAGCTTTAGAGTTGCTGGCTATGCGTATGGCGGATTCAAAGGTGAATACTGTCGTGGAGCAATTGAGCAGTTCCTCTACGGAGGTGAAGATGGCTGCTTATAAGGCTTTGCCGCAAGTAGTGATGGCGAAGGATTTTGTGGAGGTTTGCGGAATCTTGGAGTCGGCTTCAACTTCGGATGAAATATCTTTGGCTCAACAGGCCGTTGCGGCATCTGTACGTTATATGCCGGAATCGAATCAGGTGGAAACCCTGGTACGCCGGATGTATCAGGCCGGAGAATCCAAGAAATACCTATATTATCCGGTATTGGCAACTACCGGCCAACAGGAGGCTTTGGATATCATTATCACCGGATGCGAAAAAGATTCGGGTGCGGCGAAAGATGCTGCAGTGAGTGCTTTGTTAAGCTGGAAAGATTTGCGTGCGGCTGATTATTTGTACAAAGTGGCGCAAACAGGTGGAGAAGTCGGTACGGCGGCATTGACCCGTTATGTGGATTTGGTAGCTGCTTCGGATATGACCGGTGAGAATAAATTGCTCCGCTTGCGCAAGGCGATGGATATTGCCCGGCAAGACGGCGTGCGTAACCTGATTCTGCAGAAGGTACAGGAAACGGGTACTTACCTGGCTTTGCTTTATGCCGGAGAATATTTGACGGATAAACCGGTTCAGCAGTCAGCGGCTCAAGCCGTAATGAATATTGCTTTGGCTCATCCGGAATATACGGGGCAGAATATACGGGCCTTGCTGGAAAAAGTATCGCAGGTTTTGGATAATCCGGATGCCAATTACCAGCGTGAAGGTATCAAGAAGCATTTGGCGGAAATGCCGGATGAGGTAGGTTTTGTCTCGATGTTTAACGGAAAGGATCTGACCGGTTGGAAAGGGCTGGTGGAAAATCCGATTGCCCGTGCGAAGATGACTCCCGCTCAATTGGCCAAGGCTCAGGAAAAGGCAGACGAGCAGATGCGTAAGGACTGGAAAGTGGAAGACGGATGTCTGGTATTTGAAGGTTCTGGCTTCGATAACTTGTGTACTGAAAAACAATATGGCGATTTCGAGATGTATGTCGAGTGGATGCTTGATCCGGCCGGTCCGGAAGCGGATGCGGGTATTTACTTGAGAGGTACTCCTCAGGTGCAGATTTGGGATACGGCTCGGGTGGATGTCGGAGCACAGGTAGGCTCGGGTGGCTTATACAATAACCAGCAGAATCCAAGCAAGCCAACCAAAGTAGCCGATAATAAATTGGGTGAATGGAATACTTTCTATATTAAAATGGTGGGCGACCGGGTAACCGTTGATTTGAACGGAGAACGGGTTGTGGATAATGTCATCCTGGAAAATTATTGGGATCGCAAGCAACCGATATTCCCGATTGAACAAATCGAGCTTCAGGCACATGGAAGCCGGTGCTCATTCCGGAATCTGTATATCAAGGAGCTGAAGCGTGTTGAGCCATTCCAGCTCTCAGCCGAGGAGAAGAAAGAGGGCTTCAAGATTTTGTTTGATGGTACGAACATGTATGAATGGATGGGTAACACGGGCGATTATGTTCTGGAAGATGGGTGTATCTCCATGCAACCGAGCCGTAGCTTCGGGGGTAACCTGTACACCAAGAACGAATACGCCAACTTTATCTATCGTTTCGAGTTCCAGTTGACTCCGGGAGCGAACAATGGTGTAGGTTTGCGTGCTCCGTTAGAAGGAGATGCGGCGTACGTCGGCATGGAAAGCCAGATTCTGGATTGCGAACATCCTATTTATAAGGACATCACGCCTTACCAGCATCATGGTTCTATCTATGGCATTCTGAAGGCGAATGAGAATCACAAGAAAGCCATGAAGCCAACCGGCGAGTGGAATTATGAAGAGATTATTTGTGATGGCGATAATATCAAAGTTACCTTGAACGGGGTTGTTATTGTCGAAGGAAATATCCGAGAGGCTACTAAGAACGGCACTCCGGATAAACAAGACCATCCGGGACTGTTCAACAAGAAAGGACATATCGGATTCTTAGGACATGGCTCTCCGGTCAAGTTCCGTAATATTCGGATTAAAGAGCTGAAGTAAACGGAAATAAATAAAGAAGAATGAAGAGTTAAGTAGGTGAATTTGCAGAGAGCATTCGATTCTTAATTCTTCATTCTTCATTCTTCGTTTTTTATCTCCTTAGAAGCTGTTTTGAATTTCTTCGGAAAATAGTTATGCAGCTTTAAAAAGCTGGAATAAATTCCAAACAGCTTCTTAATTCTTGAATCTATAGTTATATTCAGTTTTGTTCCCACAGGCATCGGTTACTACTAATTTGAGTTGATGCTCTCCTTGCAGGAGCTTTTCTTTATTCCATTGGCACGTAATGACCGATTTGTTATTCATCCGGAAGAGGACAAATTGTCCGTCGATTGTACCTTTGTAAGTATCCACGCCACTCAGATTATCGGTCAGACGAAAAGTGAATGTTTTTTTTGCCTTCCATTGGGACTCACCAAGAGGAGTGATTTTAGGGGCAATTGTATCCGCAGAGATGGTATAAGTCCCCAATTCCTTGATTTTTGTGTCTATCCATCCATTCCGGTAAGTTCCTCCTATCCAACTTCTCCGCTGCCCTTTCCATTGAACGATACCATATTGCGATTTATTTTCAATGGTATCTTTTAAGATACGAAGGGACAGATTGGCGCTTTGATGTAAAGCGACCGGCTTGTTATGCAGGATATGTACATCTGCAAGTCGGCCTGCTTCTTCGCGTGAGCGATAGCGGAAATATAAATCGGTATAGAGGTTTCCACGAGGAATTTTGAGACGGATTCCCTTTGCTCCGAAAAGATTGGTACTATACCAGTGGAATACCTCTGAACCTTCGGTATCTATTTCCGGAATAGGTTGTTTTTTCCCGATTACGGTCAGTTTCATTTGTGTCTGATTACCATAGGCATCTTTCAGGATAAAAGAAAGAGGATATTCCTTTTCTTCGTTGATGGAAAGGATGCCCCGATTACGGCTTTCAATGAAACGCAGACGGTTCCCAGGCTCTACGAAGCACTTCATGTAAAAGGTTCGTCGCTTGCTCCACACTTCATAATCAGTCAGACTATTGATATACCGATTTCATCAAAACCGAAACGATTGATATAAGCCCGGAAAAGCACCTCACCTCCTTCCTGAAGGATTGTTTCTTTCACCCCATAGATATTCCCTGTTTCATTCATATAGTCATTGGCCCGGATTGCCAATCCAATATCCCCCCACGCTTCGATACGGGCTTGAATGAAAGGTTTGCCTTGGGCATCATAAGCGATTTTCAGTTCTTGTTTGTCAGCTTTCCCATTCACAACACCCTTTCCGGCTTGTGGATAGATCATCAGTCCTGTGATTTTCGGAGGACGTGTGTCTTTAATCAGATGCATATAGTAGGGGAGGGGGTCGATAAGCTCTTCTGTTTCGGTATCCCGTATCTCGAAATGGACATGTGGTCCGCCAGAGCTTCCCGTATTGCCGCTGTACGCCACGATTTCATCCTCTTCAACCGGAAGTTGTTCGGGAGTCAGATAGAGATTGACCGCAAATCGTTCTAATTGATGCTGCTGTTCCCAAAGGTAATCCGCAATCTTGGGTGCGAACCGCTCTAAATGGCCATAGACAGTTGTTGTTCCGTCCGGATGCGTCAGATAGAGTGCATTGCCATATCCCCAAGGACTTACAGAAATGCGTGATACATATCCTTTTTGCACGGCATGAACCGCTTTTCCGATGACGCCCTGTGTCTTCATATCTATTCCGCCATGAAAATGGTTCGGACGCAATTCGCCGCAATTTCCGGCAAGGTATAACGGGAATTCCAATGGGTTGCGCCATTCTTGTTGCGCTATGCCGGTTTGAAAACATAGGCATAAAAGCAGAGAAAGATGCTTTACTTTGAATGTGTTTATAGTTATTGATTCCATCATTGTAATAAATTGGGTAGCGGGTAATTCGTAGTTAGGGGAGGATTTGTCCTTTAAATACAATTCGTTTCCCCGTTTTGCGGGTGTTTTACAAACAGACGAAGACCAGCTACCTACCTGCCAACAGCTAACTACCAGCTACAAATATAAAAAAGGTCAGTTCTTATTCGAAGAACCGACCTCTCAGTTTTTTGGAGTGCCCAGAACAGGACTCGAACCTGCACGACCGCAAAGCCACTCGCACCTGAAACGAGCGCGTCTACCAATTCCGCCACCTGGGCTAATCGACATGATTGTCTTTCGCATTTTCTCTCAAATGCGTTGCAAAGGTAAGATTATTTTTCGAACCATCAAATGAAAGACTGTAATTTTTCTCGTGAATGCTATTTTTTTCTGCCTTAATAATAGGCATAAACAAA
>DWYO01000135.1 GCA_019118725.1 Candidatus Parabacteroides intestinavium
AAAAAATAGCCGTTAGTAAAAAGCAGAAAAATAAAACAAAAAGACAATGAAATAGGATGTGTTCTTGGCAAAACGTAAATTGATACCTAAAAAAGGTTTTGGAAAGCAAAAGAATATATGTATATTTGCGAAATATCGAGAAGTCATATCGAAAGGATAGGGACTACGGTTTATCAGATAAGAATAAGTAAAAACAGGGCTAAAAGCATAATAATATATGGCAAAGATATTAGTAACGTATGATATGTTCCGCGAAGGATTCAAGGAACTGGAAGAGAAATATGAGGTGACGTTCCCGGAAGGCCGGGACTTCACGTATGAGGAGGTGTATGAGATGTTGCCGGACTATGATGTTTTGTGCTCTATGTTTGACTTTCCGGTGAATAAAGAACTGATTGACCATGCGCCGGACTTGAAACTGGTGTCGAACTATGCGGTAGGATATAACAATATCGATGTGGCCTACTGCCTGGAGAAAGGAGTAACGGTAACCAATACACCGGGGCCGGTTACATCGCCCACCGCCAATATCGCATTGGGGTTGCTTCTTGATACGGCACGCCGCATTACGGAATGCGACCGGAAATTGCGTAAGAAGGAGATAAAGGTCGGCGTGCTGGAGAATCTTGGGGCACCCGTAACCGGTCAGACCTTGGGAATCATCGGTATGGGACGTATCGGGAAGGCATTGGCGAAACGGGCCGTGGCGTGTGGCATGGAGGTGATTTACTACAAACGCCATCCGCTTTATATTGATGAGGAGACAAAGCTCAACGTCACGTATGTGCCGATGGAGGAGCTGTTGAAACAATCCGATTTTATCTCTATCAACGCGCCTTATACACCGGATACCTATCATATCATTGGCGAAAAGGAATTGCAGATGATGAAACCTACAGCTATCTTGATCAATACGGCACGAGGCCCGCTGGTCGATGAGCACGCTTTGGTGAAGGCCCTGAAGGAAGGTACGATTCGCGGAGCCGGCCTGGATGTTTTCGAGTTTGGAGATTATCCGCTCCCCGAACTCTTGGAACTGGATAATGTCGTGCTTACGCCTCATATCGGCACGCAAACGTATGAGACACGTGTGGAAATGGCGCAAGCGGTATGCAACAACGTGATTGGTTTCTTGGAAGGAGACAGGCCTATTACCCGAGTATTACGCCCATGAGTACGTCCGAGCAGATTATCGCTACACTCCGGCAGATAGGTACTCCGGAGAAAGCGGCCCACTTAAGCAAGTTCTTCAAGACGGGTAAAGGGGAATATGGCGAGGGCGATTGTTTTTTGGGGATTCCGGTCCCCGAGACACGCCGGGTGGCCAAAGCGCATGTAGATACTTCGTTCGAGGATTTGCATATTCTTTTGGAAAGTCCGTGGCATGAAGTACGGCTCTGTGCTTTGCTGATTCTGGTGGAACGTTTCAAACGGAAGAAAACCAGCGAGGTGGAGCGCGAGGAGATTTATCATTTCTACCTTAAGCATACAAAGCGGTGCAACAATTGGGATTTGGTGGATTTGAGCTGCCCGACCATCGTGGGTGGTTATCTGTTGAACCATACCGATCGGAGTACCCTTTATCGTTTGGCGGAGGGACCTTTGCTTTGGGAACAACGCATAGCGATGGTATCTACCTATACCTTTATATATAATAGGCAATTTGATGATGCGATCCGCCTGGCCAAACATTTCATGACGCACCAGCATGACTTGATGCACAAGGCCGTAGGGTGGATGCTCCGCGAAATAGGCAAACGGGAACGCCCGGTTCTGTCCGCGTTCCTGGAAGAATATGCCTCCCGATTGCCCCGGACGGCCTTGCGCTATGCCATTGAGCATTATCCGGAAGAGATGCGGAAAAGGTATCTGAAGATGGGAAAAGAGTAAAAAAGGAAACGTAAGAGGAGGAGTAATGAGATACTTTCCAACAAAAAGATGAACATTATTCCTTAATCTGCTCATTTGCTTTTTAGAAAACGATAATTTTATAGTCTATTTATCAAACGTATGGTACTCAATTATATTTGGATTGCATTCTTCCTTATCGCCTTTGTCGTGGCATCGGGAAAATTACTCTTGGCAGGAGATACGCAAGTATTTACCGATATTATCAATGCCTCATTTGCCTCGGCCAAGACAGGGTTTGAAATATCTATAGGCCTGACCGGTATTCTTTCGCTTTGGCTGGGCATCATGAAAATAGGAGAAAAAGGCGGCGTAGTACAGGCCTTTGCCCGGATAGCCTCGCCGGTATTCAGCAAGCTCTTTCCGGATTTACCGAAGGACCATCCGGCCACGGGGTCTATCTTCATGAATTTCTCGGCCAATTTGTTGGGATTGGATAATGCCGCCACGCCCATGGGTCTCCAAGCCATGAAGCAATTGCAGGAATTGAACACGAAGAAGGAAGAGGCAAGCAATGCCATGATTATGTTCCTTTGTATCAACGCGTCCGGACTGACCCTGATTCCGATAACGATTATGATGTATCGCGCCCAATTGGGAGCCGCCAATCCATCGGATGTATTCTTGCCTATCATGCTGGCTACCTTTACCTCCACCTTGGTGGCTATCCTGGCGGTTTGTTTCAAGCAACGTATCAATATCCTGCAACGCAATCTGCTCCTTTTCTTTGGCGGAGCAATCCTTTTCATCGGGGGCGTGTTCTATTTGTTCCATCTGATGAGTCAGGAGCAGGTATCGCTCTACTCCACACTTTTTGCCAATACACTTTTATTTACGATTATCTGTGGATTTATCGTGAGCGGGATCCGGAAAAAAATCAATGTGTATGATGCCTTTATCGAAGGAGCTAAAGAGGGATTTCATACCGCCATTACAATTATCCCCTACTTGGTGGCTATATTGGTGGCCGTAGGCATTTTCCGGGCATCGGGCGCCATGGATTTTCTGATAGATGGAGTTCGTTGGACGGTAGCATCCTTAGGATTGAACACAGATTTCGTGGAGGCTCTCCCGACTATCCTGATGAAGCCTCTAAGCGGGAGCGGAGCACGGGGTATGATGCTTGACGCAATGAATACCTACGGGGCGGATTCGTTTGTAGGGCGTTTGTCCTCTATCGTGCAAGGAGCGTGCGATACAACCTTTTATGTAGTAGCACTCTATTATGGTAGCGTCGGGATTAAGAATACACGCTATACAGTGCCTTGCGCCTTATTGGCCGATCTGGCGGGTGCCATAGCCGCAATTATCATTGCATATTTGTTTTTCTCCTAAGAATCGCTATCTTCGCAGGGCAGAGCAAAAATACTAACTAAATTGGTTGAGACATGGAAGATGAAGAAGTAATAGAAGCCGGTGAAGTAGGCGAGCAAGAGGTTCGATGGAAGCAACGTTTTAAAAACTTCAATAAAGCATTCGGCAGACTCTCCGATGCCATCCAAATCTTACAAAAAGAGCCCGAAAATGTGTTGATGCAAGCTGGACTTATCCAAACCTACGAGTTCACATTCGAGGTAGCCTGGAAAACACTGAAATGCTATTTGGAAATGGAGGGATTCAAGATACAATCTCCCCGGAAAGCTATTCGGCAAGCGTTTCAATGCGGATATATCCAAGAAGGGAAACTCTGGCTCAAAGCTTTGAATGACAGGAATCTGACCACTCATTCCTACGATGACGAAGTGGCTCACGAGGTGGTCGAGGATATCCAATCTACTTACTATTTTTTACTTAAAGATTTACATCAATGGCTCTTGGCACGTTGGAAATAGGCTTGTCTGATAGTGAAATTCAGCAAGTGCAAAGCATTTTAGGACTTTTTCCGCATATCGAAGAGGTCTTTTTGTTTGGTTCACGGGCGAGGGGAGATTATAAACGAGGATCAGATATTGACCTTTCCATCAAAGGAGAAGAACTGACGCGAGAAGACCTTTCCCAGATCTGGGCTACATTCGATGCGTCCCTGTTACCCTATTTTGTGGACATTGTAAGTTATTCAAAGCTCAAAAACACAGCGTTGAAAGAACATATCGACCGATTTGGCATCCTGATTTACCGACGAGATTGTGACCGAACATAATCTCATGTGCGTAAAGGAACCAGATGTAGAAAAAATTCAACACAGAGCCTAGAGATTTTGATTGTCTATTATTCATTGCTCCGAGGCCCTGTGTTTTTATTCATTCCAGCGTATCCGTTTATATTTCTGATCTCGTCATCCTGAAACATTCAATTTACCCGAATCTCATCCATAAAGAACCACGCCTTGTGGCCTACACCGCAATGCCAGGAAGGGCAAGTGTTTACACCTTCTATTTCTACCTTGACATAACGTCCTTTAACCGGTTGCTGCTTTTCGCTACGAGCCTGGAAAAACTTCACCTCTACCGATTGGTCTTCGGCTATGTCAGTTGTTCCGAACGGTTGATAGGATTGATTATCTGATGAAACAGAATAAGAGACCTTCTTCGGCAGGAAAACCCATTGTCCCAACTGATGCAAGAAATCACTTTCAATCACCCGGATATCCACCTCTTGTCCTAAATCCAAAACAAACGAGCCATTCTTGCCTTCCCAGCCAATCCAGCTTTCCACAAAAGAAGTTCCTCCGTATAATTCATCGGTCAACGTTTTTGCCGCCTCCGGCAGATATTTGTCGGATGGAGCCTCTATCCAAGTGATTTTGGCATTCTTGGCATAATTCTTTTCGGCTTTGGGCAAGAAACGCTTTTCATACAGATCACAATAATCCAAAGGCGAATTCATGCGTTCATTCAATGTCGGAAGTTTGTAATAGGCAGCACGTTCACGAAACAGAGCCAGTTTCTCTTTGATTTCATTGACATCATGCCCGCCTTCGGCGCGCGCTGTTTCCAATTCAGAATATTGCAAAGTGAGACGCTCGATGCGGACACGATCCAGCAAATCCGGGTCATCAGCTACCGCCTTTTCCGCCTGGTCAAACAACTCATTATACCGTTTCAGGCAATGTGCGTTCAGCATCCCCCTCTTATGAGAAACCGGAGAATCGAAAATCCAAAGGTCTTGCCCACTCCCCAGCAATGCGCCTTCCAAAAGTTTCTCATACTGGTATAAATAAGGCGCCGCCGCACCATAATATCCTTGCATGAACTGCTTCATCAAGGAATCTACATCCAGTTGGGTATTCCACATCAATTTGCTGACTATATACGCACGCATTTCGGTAAAGGTCCCGCACTTCGACCCGGCTATTTGCGAAAAATGCATTGTTACATGATGGTCTTTAAACAGCTGCATATTCTTCTGCAGAATCGGGAAATTGGGGAATGGAGACAGATAACAATCGAAATTGATTCCGTAATCCCAGACAAAGATATTGTCACTTATTTTCGACCACCCCTCCATAGCCCGCATAAAATCCTGACCGGAAACATTATCGGTCAAAGGAACCTCACGCCGGCAATCAATATCACACAACATAATATTCACGTTAGGCAAAGGCTTGACGTGTTTCGGGGGATGCATGGTAAACAGATAGGCCAACGTAGAAAACTCTTTATCCGGGAAACGGGCCGCCAACTTATTCAAGAAATGGATAAGACTTCCACTCGGAGTCCCTCCTTCCTGCTCATCCAAAGCCTGGCAAGCCGGACAAGTACAATTGGTAAAGTTCCCGTCATTTTGGCTGATGGAAATCATTTTCTTATCCGGATTCGCCTGGAAAATAGAATCTACCCGATGGGCTACAATCTCAAACACTTCAGGATTGGTCAGACACCACTGGCTGGCTGCACCCGGACGCCGCTCCCCATTAATATAGGAATAATATTCCGGATGAGCCTCTCCGAATTCAGACGAAGGAAGAATCTTATCAAAAGTATGAACCCACAAATTATCGGCAAACACCTCGCGAGGTTCTTCCAGACGGAACCACATCTTGTATATAGGATCTTCCTGTATCGCATAACTTTGCGTCTGCCGGTACCGGAACGAAGGATTCTCTGCCCGGTTCAAATCGGGAATCTCTAAGGTCGATTTCTTTTCCAACGTATAGGTATGAGCCGTATAATATTCTACCCCCAAATAGTCATCCAACAAGGTGACCACTCCATAGATAGCCCCTTTATCCCCTCCGCTACTGATCCAAAGGACGCCCTCTCGGGTCGCCAACCGAAAGCCGTCTTCAGTCAAACCTTCCGTACTTCCTTGACCAATGACAATATCCCCTTTCTTCACTTTGGCATTTTCTACAATGGGGAGCGCTGAACCACTGATCCGTTGCACAAAATCCTGCAACAGGTCTGCGGCTCTCCGATTAACGGAATCTTTGTCTGCTATAACAATGCGCGAAACAGCTTTGCCCTCTTTAACAAAAGTCATTTGCGAATGAGCGCCAGACAGGCACAAAAAGGCGGATAATGCTACGGCGCTCCATTTCTGTAATTGGTGTTTCATGTGTTTTTGTTCCTTTTTTAATGAATCTCTTGGACAAAAATACACTATTTTTTGAATCTTTTTTCTACTTTTGCGGCTCTATTTTAGTAAACGGATAAAATGAATAGCAAGTTAGATTTTCATCCACGTTTATTCTCCGCGTTGAAAAAGTACACAAAAGCAGACTTCACAACTGATTTGATGTCGGGGATTATTGTGGGAATTGTAGCATTGCCTTTGGCAATCGCATTTGGTATTGCTTCGGGCGTGAGTCCGGAGAAAGGTATTATAACGGCCATTGTAGCTGGATTTATCATCTCCTTCTTAGGAGGAAGCAAAGTACAGATTGGTGGGCCCACAGGTGCTTTTATTGTGATTATCTATGGAATCATTCAAGAGTATGGAATCGAAGGCCTGATGGTTGCCACTATGATGGCGGGAGTTTTACTGATCGTTTTGGGAGTATTCCGGTTAGGTACCGTAATCAAATTTATTCCTTATCCTATTATCGTCGGGTTTACCAGCGGTATTGCGGTTACTATCTTCACGACACAGATAGCCGACATCTTCGGGTTGGATTTTCAAGGGGAGAAAATACCGGGCGATTTCATCGGGAAATGGCTGATTTATTTCCGCCATTTTGATACCGTTAACTGGTGGAATACTGCGGTCAGTTTAGTCAGCATTGTCATTATTGCCCTTACGCCCAAATTTTCCAAGAGAATTCCCGGTTCACTGGTAGCGATAGTTGTCGTAACACTTGCCGTCTATTACCTGAAAATGTATGGCGGAGTCACTTCTATCGATACGATAGGTGACCGGTTTAGCATTCAGTCTCAGCTACCCGGCGCATCGGTACCGGCTTTGGACTGGGAAGCCATCCAGAATCTTTTCCCCGTAGCTATAACCATTGCGGTATTGGGCGCGATCGAATCGTTGCTTTCCGCTACGGTGGCTGATGGTGTGATCGGAGACCGGCACAACTCGAATACAGAGTTGATTGCACAAGGGATAGCCAATATCGCCTCTCCTATTTTCGGAGGCATTCCGGCCACCGGAGCTATCGCCCGCACAATGACAAATATCAACAACGGAGGACGGACTCCGGTTGCCGGTATTATCCATGCCATAGTGCTTCTGCTCATTCTTCTGTTTCTGATGCCTTTGGCTCAATATATTCCCATGGCCTGTCTGGCAGGGGTACTGGTCATCGTTTCCTATAATATGAGCGGATGGCGCACCTTTAAGGCGCTCTTGAACAACCCGAAATCGGATGTAACCGTCTTGCTGATTACGTTCTTCCTGACCGTAATATTCGATTTAACCATCGCCATTGAGGTCGGTCTTCTCATTGCCTGCATTTCGTTCATGAAACGTGTAATGGAAACCACTGAGATATCCGTAATCCGAGATGAAATTGACCCGAATCTGGAATCTGATTTAGAAGTTCACGAAGAACACCTGGTACTTCCCCAAGGCGTTGAGGTGTATGAAATCAATGGACCGTACTTCTTCGGAATTGCGACCAAGTTTGAAGAGATGATGGCACAATTGGGCGACCGTCCCAAAATCCGCATCATCCGTATGCGTAGAGTTCCGTTTATCGACTCTACAGGCATTCACAACTTGACCAACTTATGCGAAATGTCACAAAAAGAAGGTATTCATATCATCCTCTCCGGCGTGAATGAAAAGGTTCATCAGGCCTTGGAAAAATCCGGATTCTATGAACTTCTGGGAGCAGAAAACATTTGTAGCAATATCAATGAGGCCGTAGCAAAAGCTAAAGAAGAGATTGTTCGTTTTTGATTTTCAGTAAAACCGAGAAGTCTTCTGTTTGGCTAATTTAGAAGCTATTTTGAATTTCTTCGGAAATGTTTTATGAAAGAAATTCAAAACAGCTTCTTAAAAATTCCCGATTTTATGCTACTTTTGCTTGGATTAATTAAAAGCAGAAAATATCGTGGCAAAGATTGTTGAGACTCCTTTAATGAAGCAATATTTTGAGATCAAGGCGCAACATCCTGACGCTATATTATTGTTTCGTGTAGGCGACTTTTACGAAATGTATGGGAATGATGCCGTTGTCGGTGCAGAGATATTGGGAATCGTACAAACCAAACGGGCAAATGGCGTAGGCCAGTTTGTCGAAATGGCGGGATTTCCGCATCATGCGCTCGATTCTTATTTGCCGAAATTGGTCCGTGCAGGCAAACGAGTGGCTATATGTGACCAACTGGAAGACCCTAAACTCACCAAGAAATTGGTAAAGCGAGGAATTACAGAATTGGTCACTCCTGGCGTTTCCATCAACGACAACATCCTAAACCACAAAGAAAATAATTTCCTCGCTGCAATTCATTTCGATAAAAAACAATGTGGCATCGCTTTTTTGGATATTTCAACCGGCGAATTCTTGACAGCTGAAGGAGCAAGCGACTATATTGACAAACTATTGAACAACTTCTCTCCGAAGGAGGTATTGATAGAACGGAACAATAAAAAGCTTTTTGAAGAACTATTTGGTCCGCGTTATCTTACCTATGAGATGGATGACTGGATATTTACCTCAGATGCAGCCAACGACCGTTTGCTGAGACATTTTGAGACCAAGAACCTGAAAGGATTCGGTGTACAGCATTTACGTTTAGGCATCATTGCATCCGGAGCGATTTTTTATTATCTGGACCAAACCCAGCACACGCATATATCCCATATCATTTCTCTGTCACGCATTGAAGAAGAGCGGTATGTACGATTAGACAAATTCACGGTACGGAGCTTAGAATTGGTCTGTGCCATGAACGAAGAAGGCAAAAGCTTACTGGATGTCATTGACAAAACCATATCACCGATGGGATCACGCATGTTACGCCGCTGGATATTGTTCCCGTTGAAAGATGTCAAACCCATACAAGAACGGCTTGATGTGGTGGAATATTTCTTCCGTGAACCGCAACTGAAGGAGGTCTTTGATACCCAATTGGAACAAATCGGTGATTTGGAGCGTATCATCTCAAAAGTAGCGGTAGGAAGAGTCTCTCCTCGTGAGGTAGTGCAACTCAAAGTGGCTCTTCGTGCCGTAGAGGTCATTAAGCATGTTTGCGAAGAGAGCCACGAGCCCACGCTTTGCCGCATAGGAGAACAGTTGAATGCATGTGCCCTGATTCGTGACCGCATTGACAAAGAGATCACGAATGACCCACCTTCATTGATCAATAAAGGTGGGGTAATCGCCAATGGCGTCAATGCGGAACTGGACGAGTTACGTTCAATAGCCTACTCCGGCAAGGATTATCTCCTGCAAATCCAACAACGCGAAATAGAAAAGACCGGCATTCCAAGTCTAAAGATTGCTTTTAACAATGTATTCGGATATTATATCGAAGTGCGGAACGCGCATAAGGACAAGGTCCCGGCTGAATGGATCCGTAAGCAGACTTTGGTCAATGCCGAACGCTATATCACGGAGGAGCTCAAAGAGTATGAAGAAAAAATATTGGGGGCCGAAGAGAAAATTCTCTCCTTGGAAGCACGTCTGTTTAATGATTTGGTGCTTTGTCTGACGGAATATATCGCCCCCATCCAATGCAACGCGAACCTGATCGGGCGTCTGGATTGCCTGCTTTCGTTCGCCAAATCGGCCGAAGCCAACAAATATATCCGTCCGCTGGTGGACGAGTCTGACGCAATCGACATCAAGGGAGGGCGGCATCCGGTGATTGAAAAGCAGCTCCCGTTAGGCGAAAGCTACGTGTCTAATGATGTTTACCTGGACGAGGACAAACAACAGATTATCATTATTACCGGGCCCAATATGGCCGGAAAATCCGCCCTACTTCGTCAGACGGCTTTGATTACCCTACTGGCTCAAATCGGATGCTTTGTCCCGGCGGAAAACGCTCACATCGGGATCGTAGACAAAATTTTCACTCGCGTAGGAGCATCAGACAACATTTCGGTAGGTGAATCTACATTTATGGTCGAGATGAACGAAGCCGCCGACATCTTAAATAATATGACTTCTCGAAGTTTGGTTCTATTCGATGAATTGGGTCGAGGTACCAGTACGTATGATGGCATCTCTATCGCATGGGCTATTGTAGAATATATTCACGAACATCCCAATGCCCATGCCAAAACACTTTTTGCCACACATTATCACGAGCTGAACGAAATGGAACGCTCCTATCCACGCATCAAGAACTATAACGTATCGGTCAAGGAGGTCGGTAACAAAGTAGTATTTCTCCGTAAATTAGTTCCCGGAGGAAGTGAGCATAGCTTTGGTATCCATGTGGCGAAAATGGCAGGAATGCCCAAGAGTATCGTAAAACGTGCGGATGAGATTCTGAAAGTTCTGGAATCAGAGAAGCACCAAGAAGAGGGGATTATGCAATCTTCTGCACAAAACGGACGGAAAAATGACACAAAAAGTAAGGCGGATGGCGGATATCAGCTCAGTTTCTTTCAATTAGACGACCCTGTACTGAGCCAAATCCGTGATGAGATTCAGCATTTGGACGTGAATAACCTGACTCCGATAGAAGCTTTGAATAAATTGAATGAAATCAAAAAAATAATAAACGGGAAATGAACAACAACAGATTACTTTCTTTAGACGTCATGCGAGGCATTACAATTGCCGGAATGATTTTAGTAAACAATGCCGGTGATTGGAACTATGTCTACGCCCCTCTTCGACATGCGCATTGGGATGGGTTCACCCCAACCGATATGGTCTTTCCTTTCTTCATGTTTATGATGGGAATCTCCGCCTATTTCTCTTTACGGAAATATAATTTCAAATGGAGTCGGGCCAGTCTGATCAAGATAGTGAAACGTACGGTGTTGATTTTCTTGATCGGCATGTTTATCAATTTATTCGGGTTGGTATTGAACCAAGGATTTGATTGGGAGCATTGGCGCATTCTCGGGGTATTGCAGCGCCTGGCATTAGCCTACGGATTCGGCTCGCTTATCGCGCTTTCCATCAATCATAAATACCTATTGCATACCGCTGCCCTGCTTTTGCTGGCTTATGCCGGAATCGTAGTGGGGACGAACAGTTTAGCGATGTCTCCGGATAGTATTTTGGCGGTAATAGACCGTGCGGTTGTAGGAGAGCCGCACATGTATCGGGATGTGATGGATAACGGGACCAACATAGCCTTCGAACCGGAAGGTATCTTGAGCCTGATGAGCAGCATCGCCCATGTATTGATCGGCATGTTTGTCGGGAAGATGATTTTGGCGAACAAGAACAAACCGGAGGCAATCGTACGTAATCTGTTTGTTCTGGGGACTGTTCTGCTCTTCACCGGATTGCTGTTCAGTTATGGAGTTCCTGTGAACAAGAAGATCTGGAGCAGCACTTTTGTATTGGTCACTTGCGGATTCGGCTCCCAACTTCTGGCTTTGCTAATGTACATGATAGATATCCGTAAGAAAAAGAAATGGACTGCTTTTTTCGAAGCATTCGGTATTAATCCGCTTTACCTGTATGTACAATCGGAAATCTTAGGCATGGCATTCTCGGCTTGCGGACTCTGTTCTACCGTAATGGATAATGTATTGACTCCCGTTTTCGGGAATTACCTGGCTTCGTTAGTCTGGGCATTATTGTTTGTAGCACTCAACTTTATCCCCGGCTATTATCTCTACAAAAAGCAGGTTTATATTAAGATTTGAACACTAAGAAGCTGTTTGGAATTTATTCCAGCTTTTTGTAAAGAATGTTTTCGAGGATTTTTATTTGTTCTTATGAGGAGCATAGCGGGCTATGTGACGAATAAGAACGGGGAAAAAGACCGGAAACAAATTT
>DWYO01000136.1 GCA_019118725.1 Candidatus Parabacteroides intestinavium
AAAAAAAGAAACCTCATAGTCCTGTTTGGATGCATTGAATTTTGCAATATTCCGCTTTAATTCCTCTTTAATAACATCGAAATCCGAAGTCTTCTTAGCCAATATCACGATAGCCAATGCACCGGGAATGTTTTCCGAACCAACTTTCCGCATAACATCCGCATCACACGTGTAAGGAATCCAAACATCGGCATACGCCACAGTAGCTACCTTACTCACATCCTTGACAACTCCGCAAATACGATAAGGAGTCAAGTCCAAGCGTATCTCTTGTCCTACGACATCGGTCTTCCCGAAAAGCGTATGTGCTAACTTTTCCGATATAACGGCATTCCGAATTCCAGAATCAAAATCCGCCTGACTAAACGCTGCTCCTGCCACGAATTGAAATGAAAAGACTTTCCAAAATCCCGGATCGGTAGCTTTAATATCATAAGTCGTATAGCTCCTCCGGTCCATTAATGAAACGGATAAGCCTTTACTGGCATAACCTGTAACAGCTTCGGGAGTCTGCATCGGATAAAAAATGCCTTTTGCGGTTTCCGGAGACATACTTCCATTATTCCAATTATTCCCGTTTTTACTCGAAGCTTGCGTTCCTCCCGAATCCACAAACAACATCCTATCCCGGTTATTCTCCGGGTAATAATTAACCACCTGAATCTGTATGACCAGCACTACGATCATAATCATGGCGATAGAGATAGCCGTGCCGATGATGGATATCGTACTGATGAGGCGATTCTCCTTGATCATCTGCAACGCTTGTTTTATGTATTGCTTTATCATCTTAGTTGAGTTTTAATTTATTTTTTCCTTTATAATTACTCATATCCGAGACCACTACCTGCTCGCCTTCTTTCAATCCGCTGACGACCTCGACCTGCTCGTAATTGCTATCCCCGAGGCGTACCGTACGTTTGCGGAGCTCACCATCCTCTTTCACGAACAATTCATACTCGCCTGCACCGAGATAATAACTCCCGTTGGCAATGCGCAAGGCATCATCCTTGATAGCGGTCATCACATAGACATCGGTTTTCAAACCAGAGCGGAGTCTCCGGTGATTATCCTCATCCAGTTGTACCGTAAAGGAGATTACCCCGTTCTTCGACAAAGGAGTAACATCACTCACCGTACCGTCCAGCTTATCGTTCCCGATCTTCACCACCGCCCGGCTTCCTGCGGCTATCCGGTCTCCATAAGTATCGGCTATCTCCCCTTCAACCTTGAAATGCGAGAGGTCTGATACAACCGCTACCTTCTGTCCCTGAGCTACTTGCGCACCGATTTCATTATTCACATACGTAAGAATCGCTTTCCGGGGCGAACGAAGCTGGGCATCCTCCAAGGTACGTTTGGTTTCCGCCAGACTCTTCCGGGCGATGCTCAATTCCAACTCCTTGACCTTAAGATCCGCCTCTGCGGTAGCTTGCTCGTTGATATATTTTTGCTCATCCTCTTCCAGTTCCAATTTGCTCACATGATAATCCAGTTCCACCTGGAGCACCTTATCGGTCGTCCCGGCACCAAGACTATCCAAATAACGCTCATTCCGGAGCTCCACCTCCTTCCGGTTCAACTCCATGCGCGATACCTTCAATTGCATCTCCATTTCTGATAATTTACTCCGGTTCTGAATGCGAAGCTGCTCCAATTTCAATTCGCTCATCTGCACCTCGTCCAGCTGGTTTTTATAATCGGTCTCGGCACTGAGCAAATCCAGCTTCAAGATAGGCGTACCGACATCTACCGAATCTCCCCCCTTCTTGTAAATCTCCAAGATGCGGGAATTGATAGGCGAGTTGATAATCTCCTCGAAAGCCGGGACCACCTTGCCCGAAGCATTGACCGATATATCTATACTACCCTTATCTACCGTTGAAAAAATCAAATCTTTTTCTTGCAAACCGGGTTGCATAAAACGGATGATTCCGCCAATAACCACCAAAGCCACACAAGGGACTGCTCCGTACCGAATCCATTGCTTGCGCCGTTCACGCCGGCGTACTTCTTGTGAAATCTCTCTATCCATGTTCGTTTTTATTTCTTTCTACCGGATAAAGGCAAAAGTCGTGCCAAAATCGTAAGTAATTGATTTTCAAACATAGTCCATTCCTAAAGTGTCCGATTCCGAACACTTGATGTCCGCTTTTATCTTTCCGGGAGAAAACATAGGCTTGAACGGGAAAAAAGTCAGGCATAAATAACGGCAAACATAGGCATAAACGGAAACAAACATAGGCAAGAATTTTTCCGAAGATACAGAGAGCGCAAAAAATCATTTCTAATAAGAATAAAATCAAAAAAGAAAAGGAACGATAAGTCGGGAATCCTTACCTTTGAAGCATTTAATAAGCTAAATGAAAGACCCATGAGAAAGACTGTTTTGAATATAGCACTTTGCTTGGCATTAGGTACGGTGGGTACGGGATGCCAGACGGACCGGACGGATAATGCACTGGAAATGGGGTTTATTGACCCGACCGAACAGGTTCAGACCTCGGCGTATTGGTATTGGATTGACGGGAACATCTCGGAAGAGGGTGCGATAAAAGACCTGCAAGCCATGAAGCAAGCCGGAATCAATCGCGTATTTATCGGATTCATCGGAAGCCAAGGAATAAAGACCCCCTATCGGACCATTCAGTTTTATAGTGATGAATGGTGGAAGATACTACATGCTACGATGAAGAAAGCTACAGAGTTGGGTATCGAAGTAGGGCTTTTCAACTCGCCGGGATGGAGCCAGTCGGGCGGTCCGTGGATTAAGGACAACCAGGCCATGCGCTATCTGGCTTCCGTCAAAAAACAGGTCAAGGGCGGACAAAAAATAAGCCTCGACCTCCCCAAGCCGGGAGATGATTTCCAGGATGTCAAGGTCATCGCTTTTCCCGCCCCTGCATCCGAAAAGACCTTATCATCCGGGAAAGTCAGATTCCCCCAGAAATTGAGTCAACCGGCTTATATTGATATTGCCTCGCCCGAGTCATTCACCTTGCGGAGCATTTCGGTCTATCCTTCCCAAAAACCGATTCGGACAAAGGCCAAGCTTTATGCAAAATCGGACGGAAATTATCGCCTATTGACGGAATTTGAGATAGACCGCTCTAATGCGGCATTGAACGTAGGCTTTGATCCTTACGCACCGGTGGTTATATCGGTACCGGCCACGGAAGGTAAAGCATTCCGTCTGGAGCTGGAACCGAATGTAGCGGGGAACGAACTAGCGGAAGTGAAGTTATCCTCGGCCCCCAAGGTGGAACGCTATCCGGAAAAGAGTCTGGCGAAAATGTTTCAGACCCCACTCCCCTATTGGCATGAATATCAATGGCGCGATCAACCGGTACTGGATGATGCCTCTTTGGCGGTGCCCCAAGATAAAATCGTAGATATCTCCTCTTGCCTGAAAGGCGAACGTGTGGAATGGGATGCCCCGGAAGGAGATTGGATTATCATGCGTATGGGAATGCGCCCCACGGGAGTTACAAATGCTCCGGCTGATCCGGAAGCTACAGGCCTTGAGGTCGATAAGATGAGCCGGGAGCATGTAGAAGCGCATTTTGACGCATACATGGGTGAGATCATACGCCGTATTCCGGAGGCCGACCGGAAGTGCTGGAAAATGGTGATACAAGATAGTTATGAAACCGGAGGTCAGAATTTCACCGATGATTTCCTGACTTCGTTCAAAGAGAGATATGGGTATGACGCCCTGCCTTTCCTACCGGTTTATCAGGGCTATGTGGTGGAAAGCCAGGACCGCTCGGACCGTTTCTTATGGGATATGCGCCGCCTGGTGGCCGATCGTGTGGCGTATGATTACGTAGGCGGATTGCGCGATGTGAGCCATAAATACGGATTGAAAACCTGGTTGGAGTGCTACGGGCATTGGGGATTCCCCGGTGAGTTCCTCCAGTATGGCGGGCAATCGGATGAAATCGGAGGCGAGTTCTGGAGCTTCGGTGATTTGGGGAATATCGAGAACCGTGCCGCCTCTTCGTGCGGACACATTTATGGGAAGACTCGCATATCCGCGGAATCATTTACGAGTGGCGGACGCCCTTACGAATGCTATCCGGCTCAAATGAAGCAACGTGGAGACCGTTTCTTCTCGGAAGGCATCAACAATACGCTTTTACATTTATATATCCAGCAACCTACCGATGAGCGTGTCCCCGGCATCAATGCCTGGTTCAGTAGTGAGTTTAACCGGTTGAACACGTGGTTCCCGCAAATGGATTTGTTCACCATCTACCTGAAACGGGTGAATTTCATGTTGCAACAGGGACTGAATGTGGCAGATGTGGCTTATTTCATCGGAGAAGATGCTCCGAAGATGACAGGTATCACGGATCCGGCATTACCCAAAGGATATCAGTTCGACTATATCAATGCCGAGGTGATTGAACGGGATTTGTTCGTAAAGGATGGCTTGTTGACGTTACCTCATGGCACGCAATACCGGATATTGGTTTTGCCGGAACTAAAGACCATGCGTCCGGAATTATTGAAGAAAATCAAGCAATTGGTTGAAGAGGGAGCGGTTGTATTAGGTCCGGCTCCGGAGCGCTCGCCTAGTGGAGAAAATTATGGCAAGGCGGACCAAGAGGTGAAGGCGTTGGCCTCCGAACTTTGGAAGGGCCTGGATGGAAAAGAGACCAAAGCCATACAGTTCGGAAAGGGTACCTTGTTGCAAGGCATGAGTATGGAAGAGGCCCTGGATTATGTACATTGCACTCCGGATTGTGCTTTACCGGTCGATGCTCCGGTGTTATACGGACACCGCACGACACCGGATGCAGAGATCTACTTTATCTCAAACCAGGAAAATCGGGAAATCACGGTATCTCCGGAGTTCCGTGTAAAGGGCAAGCAACCGGAATTATGGAATGCCATTTCCGGAAAGATACGCACTCTGTCTGCTTATAAGCAAACGGAATCCGGAACGATTGTACCGATGAAACTCTATCCGTATGAAAGCGCGTTTGTGGTATTCCGGAAAAATGCGGGTAAGCCGGCCGGAGAATCGGTTGAGCAAAACTTCCCTACCCCGGAAACGCTCATCACACTGAACCAGCCTTGGCAGGTCACCTTCAAAGATACCCAAAGGGGCCCGAAGGAGGTACAGACATTCCAAACATTAACCGATTTGTCCAAGCATGAGGATGACCCAATCCGCTATTATTCCGGGACCGTTACTTATACCTCCAGCATTTCCGTACCGGAAATTCCTCAAGGGGATTTGTATCTGAACCTGAATAATGTAGGGGTCATGGCCAAGGTCAAGGTCAACGGGCAGTATGCCGGAGGCGTATGGACCCCGCCTTACCGGGTGGAAGTTACGGACTTGCTCCAACCAGGAGAAAATAATGTAGAGATTGAGGTAGTGACCACGTGGCAAAATCGCCTGATTGGTGATAGTATGCTCCCGGAAGAAGAACGTACAACGTGGATTCCTTGTAATAATTGGTCGGGCAAAGATGCTTTGCAAAAGTCCGGATTAATCGGTCCGGTCACCTTAGAAAGCGATAAATTTACCGGACAATAATCTCAATTTCCCATTTCTTTGCGGATAGCACTTGAAAAAGCGTTTTATTCTTCGTACTTTTGCGAGGATAAATCAGAAGAAATGGAAGACGAATTTGATATAAGAGATACCCAAATGTCGGCAAGCGAACGCGAGTATGAGAATAAGCTCCGCCCGCTTTCGTTTCACGACTTCTGTGGGCAAGCCAAGGTGGTCGAGAACCTGAAGGTATTCGTCATGGCTGCACGAATGCGTAAGGAGGCTCTCGACCACGTGTTGCTTCATGGACCTCCCGGATTGGGAAAAACGACCCTGTCTAACATCATCGCGAACGAACTGGGTGTGGGCTTTAAGGTCACATCGGGTCCGGTATTGGATAAACCGGGCGATCTGGCGGGCGTCCTGACTTCGCTCGAAAAGAACGATGTGTTGTTTATCGATGAGATCCATCGCCTGAGTCCTGTGGTGGAGGAATATTTATACTCTGCCATGGAGGATTACCGCATAGACATCATGATTGATAAAGGGCCCAGCGCACGTTCGATCCAGATTGATCTGGCACCGTTCACATTGGTGGGTGCTACAACCCGAAGCGGGTTGCTGACCAGTCCGCTACGTGCACGTTTCGGCATCAACCTACATTTGGAATATTATGATACTTCAACATTGACGAAGATTGTTCTCCGAAGTGCGGATATATTAAATGTACATTGTGAACTGGAAGCCGCTAAGGAGATTGCTTCCCGAAGTCGGGGAACACCTCGTATTGCCAATGCCCTGCTTCGCCGGGTACGGGATTTCGCTCAGGTGAAAGGAAGTGGCAAGATAGACAAGGCGATTGCCTGCTATGCGCTGGAGGCATTGAACATCGACCGTTACGGATTAGACCAAATAGACAATAAATTATTAACGACCATCATTGATAAGTTCAAGGGAGGCCCCGTTGGACTGACGACTATCGCCACCGCATTGGGCGAGGATGCCGGAACCATCGAGGAGGTGTATGAACCATTCCTCATCAAAGAGGGTTTCCTGAAGCGAACCCCCCGCGGACGGGAAGTTACCGAACTGGCCTACACCCATCTTGGAAGGATGCACGATTCAGGCGATGGACAAGGGACATTGTTTTAATGGAAATATGAAAGGTAAAATTCGAATCAGAGCAATTATTGCTATTACACTTCTGTGGTTAGGGTGCATAGGAGTTATCCCCATGCAAGGACAGGTAAATCCAGCCATTCAACCGTATGTGGATTTCTTATCCGAAAAGCCATTATCCGCAAAGGCGTATATCCTTTCTTTATTTAAGGAGCATAATATTGTCTTTATTTGCGAGCGAGACCATCGGGACATTACGCAGTATGAATTGTACTTAGACCTGTTGCGCGACCCTTATTTTGTGAATCAGGTAGGCGTGCTCTTTACAGAGGTTGGTTCGCGAAGTCTGAACCCGGAATTGAATCGGTTCTTGCATACACCCGGGCTGGATAGCACAGAAGTAGATAAACATATCCTCCATTTCCGGCGGAATATGCTTTACTTTCCTATTTGGCATTGCTATAACTGGAATATGTTGGCAAAAGGCATTTACCAACTCAACCAGACATTGCCAGCCGAGAAACAAGTAAGTTGGTATCCGTCGGATATCTATTTTGAAACAAAAAGTCCTGCCGATACAGCCCGACTCAAAGTGGCTTATGAGCAATTTAATGATTATTATCAGCGGGATAGTTTAATGGCGGATTACGTTATCCGTACTTTCAAGGAGATGAAAGCAAAGAACCCGGATCAGAAGGCATTGGTGATTATGAACTACCGCCATGCTTTCAATCCGAATTACCAGCGACAGAAAGGCGTTCCCGAGCAAAATGTAGGCCGTTTCTTGTTTGAAGCCTTTCCCGGACAGTGCGCAAATGTATTGATGAATCAGTTTGCGCTTCGGGCCATCCGTTCGGATAATGACATTGCCATAACGCCTACTCAGAGCGGGAAATGGGATGCCGCTTTTCAATATCTTGGAATGAATAATGCCGGATTTGATTTTTCCGGGACACCTTTCGGCAAAGATAATTTTGATCATGACCCGCGAACGTATCCGGGCATTACCTATCAGGATGTATTTACGGGGTTTGTGTATTACCGATCCATTCCGGAGTTTCGCATCGCAGTAGGCGTGCCGCATATTGCTGAGGATGGTTTTGCAGCGGAATACGAAAAACGGGAAGCGGTATTCTATGAGCTTATGCAAGAAGAGAATCCGCATGAAGCGCGTGAACAAATAAGGGAGTTGAATCAAATAAAAGAACAACAAGAGGATTTCCTGCCGGAGCTGATGACTCCCATCCGGCAATGGTTGGAATAGGGACATAATAGCAGATAAGTTATGGCAAACGGTATGAAGCGGTTGGCGAAAGAGACCGCGGTTTATGGATTGAGCAGCATCATCGGGCGATTCCTCAATTGGTTATTAGTCCCGATGTACACCCGCGTCTTTACCGATACGGGCGATTTCGGAATCGTAACGAACCTCTACGGCTGGGTGGCACTCCTGCTGGTATTGCTGACGTGCGGCATGGAGACGGGGTTTTTCCGGTTCATCAATAAGAAGGAGGAGAAGGAACCGATGCGCGTGTATGCGTCTGTCATGGCGTGGGTAGGCGGATTGGCGGCAATATTTATCTTGCTCGTCTTGCTATTCTTACGTCCGATAGCCGGTGTACTGGATTACACCGCACCATTGGAATTCCTGGGTATGATGCTTGTTGTAACCGCCATCGATGCATTTTGCTGCATTCCGTTTGCCTATCTGCGTTATGCCGGTGAGGCATATCGTTTCGCGGGAATCAAGATGCTGAATATCTTCCTGAACATCTTCCTGAATATTTTCTTCTTAGTTGTTTGTCCTTATCTTTATGAGCATATTCCGGGTATTATAGATGCATTCTATCGGCCGGATTACGGTGTGGGGTATGTCTTTGTGGCAAATGTCATTACCACAGGCATAACCTTCCTTTGTCTCCTGCCTTCGATGAGACCGGGTTTCCGTGCACGTCCGAACTGGACTTTACAAAAAGAAATTCTGAAATATTCTTTTCCGATTCTGATTTTGGGAATTGCCGGGATTTTCAATCAGACGGCCGATAAGATCCTCTTCCCGCTCCTCTTCGATGACAAGGTAGAGGCGATGCGTCAATTGGGTATCTATGGGGCATGCTTCAAGGTGGCGGTGGTGATGGTCATGTTCATCCAAGCCTTCCGTTATGCCTACGAGCCCTTTATTTTCGCCAAGAACAAAAGCGAAGGGAACACCCGGGCGTACAGCGAGGCGATGAAATATTTCATTATCTTCTCGCTCTTTATCTTCTTGGGCGTGATGTTTTACATCGACATCATCAAGTACTTCATCGGAGAGCGCTATTACGAGGGCTTGCAGGTGGTGCCTATTGTCATGCTGGGCGAATTTTTCTTCGGTATCTATTTCAACCTCTCGTTCTGGTACAAGCTGATTGACCAAACGCAGTGGGGTGCCTATTTTTCGATTATCGGCTGCACGGCTACGGTGGCGATTATCCTCTGTTTTGCCCCAATATATGGCTATATGGCCTGTGCCTGGGCCTCTTTCGGATGCAATCTCCTCATGATGCTTCTTTCCTATTTTATCGGACAAAAGAAATATCCGATCGAATACGATTTGAAATCCGCCGGTATTTATTTCGCATTAGCCGCATTCCTTTATGTCATCGGTATGTACGTCCCGATCAAATCAGAAGTGCTTCGTTTGCTCTATCGTACGCTTTTGCTGGGAGCTTATGCCTATATCACCATCCGGCGCGATTTACCGCTTCGCGAATTGCCCTACGTGGGGAAATATTTCCGGTAAATTTATACTCTCCACATAGGGTCTTCTCTCCAATTATCGGGAAATCCCATCTCATAAAAAGAGATGACCTCTTTGTTCTGCTCCAACAACTGGCATAATTTGGCGGCAAAGATAAAATCCGGATCTATCACTTGCATAAAATAATTCAACAGGCAGAAGAGGTAATAAATTCTCCTTCTGTCTACGTTCAAACTATTGTTAAGCCAGATATAAGGATGGGGAGCATAATAAAACTCATCCGGGACTACGCAGGACTTCTTATTCCAGATTCGTTGCGGATGCGCGCAACTGTTTCTTAATTTCATAAGGGCATAAATGCTGGATGAGAAGGCTATAACCGGAGGCATTCCCATTTCACGGGCTATAGTCTCTTTTATCTGATGGTTCTCAAAATGAGAATAAATCCGATATATCAGGCCAAGCGACATGCCTTCCTTGATCTCCCGAAAGGTATAATATTTATCTTTCCGGTGCATCTGCATGAAGTCTTGGATACCCTCACAAACATTTTCAGAGGAGGAATGTTTAAAGAGGTCGTCCCTCAAATGCCAATAAGCGCCATAATGCTGTTCCAAATGATAAGCCAATAATTCCAGTAAGGAGGTTTCGACTTTCCCTGTAGCCTGAAGCAGTAACACCCTTAGGTTGTCA
>DWYO01000137.1 GCA_019118725.1 Candidatus Parabacteroides intestinavium
TGGCCGAAAGCTGTACACCTGCCACCAGCCCCAATATACTATCCCGGAAAATCAGCATCAATACCGCGGCCGAAGCTCCTAATCCGGCCAATATGGAGGTCGCGTTACGGTCAATCAAGATACTGATGATAAAAATCGCCCCGACTCCTATTGCCAGGATATTTATCATCTGGTAGATTCCTTTTAACGGACGATTCCGCAAAGATTCATGTTCGTTCGAATATTCATAAAGCGAGCGGAAAAAGGTATTTACCAACTGCAATGCGCGTACCACCGCATATACCAAGCAACCCTTTTCGCATATCATCAAAAGATAAGGGAATCCCTGTAAGACAATAGGCAGCAACGGATAAATCACCACCGGAGGAATCATCCGGCAAAATCCGCGCATCATATCTGCATTAAACAAATAATCGTCCCATGTCGCTTTCGTCCGGGCGGTTATCTTATGAACCGCCGGAATCACAAAATACCGGAAAACCTTTGTCATCAGATAAGCGACCAGCAACATGCCCAATACGCCCACCAACAGATTTCCCCATATCACGTTTTCCGGTGCAACGCCCATTGTCTGCAACCATCCATCTAAAGCCTGATTCCAATCTTTCATCTTATTCCTTCAATAAAAAAACAAGTCGACACGTTGACAAGCATAAAACCTTGTCAACCCGCCAACTTGCCTTTTAATCCAATTATATCAGATCTTTCAAACGTCCATCGTCCTGAAGCTTGATGATCAACTCACCAAACAACGTATTGGCCCAAGCCATCCACGGACGAGTATAGTCATTCGGATTGTCCTTATTGAAAGACTCATGGATAAATCCGGTATTGGCATCCGTGTCACGAATAGTCTCAATGCAATAACGGATTTCCTCTTCATCGGTCGAAGTATGTGCCAGCATAACCAAACTCATCGGCCAGATATAACCGATTCCGATATGCGGTCCACCTATCCCCTCGCCCGCCGAACCTTTGAAGAAGTAGGGATTGGCCTTACTCCATACAAAGCGGCGTGTGTTCTGGTATACCGGGTCGTCCAAAGACACACATCCCAAGAAAGGCAAGCCCAACAGACTGGGTACATTCGCATCGTCCATCAGATTACGCCCGCCGAATCCGTCTACCTCAAACGCATAAATAGGGCCAAATTCCGGATGTTCTATTACCCCATATTTCTGAATGGCCTCTTCAACCTCTGATGCCAAAGCCTCACACTTAGAAGCCAGGTCGGTGTTGTTTCTTAATTGGCGTAACATCTCTGCAACCTGACGCAATGAAGTCACCGCGAAGAAATTGGAAGGAATCAGGAAGCCGAAGATGGTAGCGTCATCCGAAGGACGGAATGAAGAGACAATCAGTCCAACCGGATTCACCGGACTTCCGTATCCGTTCAGCAACGTATCACTCTGCTTAGCCGTTGTACGACCGAACGTATAGGGTCCATCCCCGTTTTTGCGTTGTTGTTCAATAAATGTCTGGTAAATCAAAGCGACAGCCTTTTCCCAATTCGCGTCAAACGGTGTCGCATCGTTCGTTTCTTTCCAATAATGGTATCCCAAACGGATAGGATAGCACAACGAGTCGATTTCCCACTTACGCTCATGCAATTCCTTCTTCATGGTCGTATGGTCAGACTCCCATTCACTTCCGGTCGGTCCCTCGTTGAATCCGTTTGCGTAAGGGTCAATAAGGATACAATCTACCTGCCGGCGAATCACGCCCTGCAACATTTGTTTCAACTTATCATCCTGATTGGCCAATACCACATAGGGATATACCTGAGCCGATGAATCGCGCAACCACATGGCATGAATATCTCCCGTCAGCACGAACGTATCGGGACGCCCGCCTTTCATCTTAAATTCGCAAGTTGTATCCAGCGTATTCGGATAGCAATTCTCAAACATCCATGCCAACTTTTGGTCTTTGATATGAGCTTTTGCCTCGGCCAGCTTTTTCTCTACGGCTTCTGAAGTAAACTTACGTGCCGATGGAGCCGGGCGCTTAGTGGAATAATCACTCCATACTTTCTTGGCGTGTTCGGTGAATGAACCTGCCTGCTCTACGGCTGGCACAGACAATTTAGATGCGGCCAGCATCTTGTCTCCTATTACCAATCCGGCTAAAGAAAGAGAACCCGTTCTCAAAAAATTTCGTCTTGTTGTCATAATTACATTGTTTCTAATGGTATGTTTTCGGCAAATGTACAAAAAAAGTTGAATATCATACTAAGGTATTGGCATATTTGCTGTAAATCCCCTTTTCACAAAAGGCAACACGATTAACTTTAGCCTATTTCCCCAATAGCAAGAAGGTTGTCATAATAAGATATTGACACACTTCCTGCTATAGAAATATTATTTATCGAGTTATCGAGGAGGAAAGTAAACTGGAATTATCCAATTTTTCATTCGTATAGGCTTCCCCGCCTCATTCGTTGCCGGCTCTATTTCTGCATTTTCTATTAACCGAATTGCCTCCTTGTCTAATTTATCTATGCCTGAGCTTCTCGCGACTTTCACATCGGTTGCCGTTCCATCAGCTTCAATTACTGCAAGAATCATAGCCCTTTTCTCGTCATCTTTAGGCCAATCTTTGTATTGATTATTTTGCCGGAAATAATTTTCCCAATCTTTAAGGGCAGCAGTTGTATAAGGCATTTCCTCTTCATTTCTTTCTACCTTATTTTCTTCAGTATTCTTTTTTTCTACTTTAATTTCAACCTCCTCATTCTTCTCATGCTCCACCGCTTTCTTTCTCGGTAAAATCGTTACAGTAGTCGGAGTTTGCGCTTTACCTTGACGGAGCTTGCCGATAAATAGATAAGTATTATCATTATCGTCCAGCTGGGATTGCAAGGTTTCCAAATTTGCTTTCAGCTCCGGCTTCAGATTCTCCGGCTTTGCCAAAGCACCTTCTACGATTTCAATCAAATCTCCCGGATCGTAGCAAGCTATATAATAACCGTTATATAAAGAGAAATTGAAATAAGGCATGGGAGCATTATTGAGTAAATCATCCATAACACGCACAAAAGCGCCCTTTCCGGTTTCTTTATCAATCAAGACATTCGCAAAACCGGTAGTCTGAAATCCAAATTCAGTTCGTTCGATTTGGGTAGTTACATTCAAGAGGTAATAGTTCGGCAATTCCTTATAACTATGTTGTACAGGCTCTGAGGGCTGCTGCAAGGTAAACACAGGCATAAACTTTTTTGCCGCCATGTCATAATGATAAAGCGAATCGCTTTTTGCCACCCAATGGAACACCGCAAAGTCAAATACTCCGGGTACATTATTATCATTGCTCACTTCATTGCTGAAATCCGGCACAATGGAATAGGGTTTCGCATCTATCTGATGCAATACATTACCCTCGAAGTCCTGTTGCCAGACAAAAGGCTTAGTTTCATCATCGGCCTGAAAAGGCAATACTCCCACGACAACCCGTTGTGCTTTCGTATCTACCTGGAAAACACCCTTCGGCGCTATAATCGGAAGGGGAATGCTCTGCACAAAATTACCCTTCAAATCATAAGCCAAGAGCGCTTTGGCATTCCAAGGCAAAAGGTAAATACGGTTGTTTTCTTCATCAATTTGTTCATCATAAAGCAACTGGTATTCACCAGGGCCCTGACCGACCGAACCGACATCTCCGATAAAATTACCCGACTTGTCGTAAAGCTTTACCGCCTGTTGAGAAGCACGCACCATCAAGTAATTCGGACTAAGCGTTACAGAGCCTAATTTCGTCAACGCATTATCCCGATTGTCCAACGGGATAATGCGTAAATCCTCGATCAATGCGCTTAGTGGCATATCTATTGTATCTTTCATCTGTTCCAGATGCGCCACCATCACTTTATTCGAGCCAATCTGCTCGAATGTTGCCACTTGCTGACAATTATCCAACGAAACAGCTGCTTCATTTCCTCCGCCACAAGCACATAAAAGTGCCCACGAAGCCAAAAACGATGTCCATGTTGTGAGTTTCATCATGCGTCTAAGTTTTAAAGTTATACGTTCTTGGGGATAAATCTACGACAATAATAGATATAAAAGTAATTATACGTATTAAATATGGTTAATACGCAAACTATTTCTTTCAAAAGACACGAGGATTATCGGTAAGATTACGAGAATTAAGGAAACTATTAAAGTCCTTTTGTCAGTGCTTTCCACAAATTATCGTCCGGGACGGGAGCAACGATTTGCAGCGGCAGTTTAGAAACCGGGTGGATAAACGCCGCACTATGCGCATGAAGGCTGATTCCTCCATCCGGATTAGAACGGTCGGCGCCGTATTTCAGATCGCCTTTGATAGGACACCCCATGTGAGCCAACTGACAACGGATCTGATGATGGCGGCCTGTTTTCAAATCAATTTCCAGCAGATAATAATTTTCTGAACGGGCTATCACACGATAATGCAATATCGCTTTCTTGGCATGGATTCGTTCGGAATCATATACATAACTCTTGTTTTGCTTCTCATTGCGCACCAGCCAATTCACCAGCTCCCCTTCCGGCTCAGGAGGCCTTTGTTTTACGATTGCCCAATAGGTCTTCTTGACTTCACCTTTACGAAACATCTCGTTCAGTCTGGCAAGAGCTTTGCTAGTTTTCGCAAAGACTACCACACCACTGACCGGACGGTCCAGACGATGCGTCACCCCCACAAAAACATTCCCC
>DWYO01000138.1 GCA_019118725.1 Candidatus Parabacteroides intestinavium
AAGCGATTCTTGAGAAGCTGTTTTGAATTTCTCCGAAAAATGTTTTTACGCTACTTTTCCTAAACTTGTTTCCGGTTTTCATTCGCCACATATTTCCAAAGTGGAGCAGCATGGAGCGCCTGTTTGATCTGATCAGTCCGAAGTAGTTCCAACACCTCTTCATAGCTGAGGAGATGCACAGTCAAATCTTCGGTTGCCTCCAGATGTTGAGTAGATACCGGCTCCACATCAGTTGCCAAGAACACGTGCGTCAAGTTAGTCATAGTACTTGGATTGGCAGAAATCACCATATATTCCTGCCATGTTCCCCGACCATACCCTGTCTCTTCCAGCAATTCCCGCTTGGCGGCATCCATAGGTGTCGCATCGGTCTGATCACAAACACCCGCACAAAGTTCGTAACGCACTTCTTGAATCCCGTGCCGATATTGCCGGATGAAGATAAATTTATGATCCTTTGTTATAGCTAATGTATTCACCCAATCGGGATATTCTAAAATATAATAACTCGGGATCAAATTTCCGTTAGGTAATTGCACCGTATCTTTGCGAGCTGTCAACCAAGTATCCCGATAAAGATACTCCGATTTCAGCACTTTCCACATCCGTTTTTCCTCTTTCGTATTTGTCTCCATGCCCCAATTTTTAGTTCCGAAGACTTACTTGATTTCTTCGATAGAGCCTTTACCAATAGCCCGCTGTTCAACGGTAGCCGGTCCTTTGTAGCGAATCGTACCTTTACCTACTAATGAAGCCTCCAGATGATCGGTCGGATGCACCTCGGTCAGTCCGCTACCCACCATCTTGCATTTGATGTCCGGAATAGCTACCCCCAACGCATGAATATCCCCACTGCTTGCTGTTGAGAAATCACCCTGGTTAGCCGTTCCCGCTTTTAACCGGATAGACCCTGATCCGTTCATCACGCATGTAAGCTTTTCAACGGCCAGTTCCTCAGCAACCATATTGGCACTCCCGGCAACATCCAGCTTCAATGCACCGACCTGTATCGGTTTTTTGAACTGCACCAAGCTATTATCATTTGCTTTGACTTCCAGTTCATCACCTTCAAGTTTCGTATTTACCATAAAATTGGCATTTCCTGAAACTCTTACCTTTTTCAACCACTTGGAATTGCTCTTGACTATAAATTTAGTCAGTTTGTTGACCTTTACTTTCTTATCGAATCCAACTACCAGCACCCGATTGTTGATATCAATCTTGATGTATTGATGCAAATTCTCATCCAATGTGATTTCCAAATTATTCACATCATCCGATTGCTGGTAATTAAAATCCATCAATCCATCAATTCTGACCTCATTAAAGTCATCTATCGTTATTGACTTTGTTGTCAGTTTACCATTACCGCTCACATTATCCGCGGCATGAACGTTCAGCAAAAGGCCGAACAAAAGAGCAAACAAGAATAAACCTTTCGTTTTCATTTTCTATCTGATTAAATATTAATTCACCTTATGGACACCGCCACCTCCACGTGCAGACGTATCGGCATTCGGATTTCCTTTATAATAGAGATCTCCTCCACCACTCACTTTCGCTTTCAAATTATCTACGGCATGAACCTTGGCTGTTCCGCCTCCGCTTACACCGCAAGTCAAGTCATTTACTACCATATCATACGCATGCAAGTCGCCTCCTCCGGAGACACCCATCTCTGCTTCTTTCGCATTCCCGCCTAAATCAAGATCGCCTCCCCCTGAAACACCCGCTTCCAGATAGTCACAGGCAAGTCGTTTGGCCTCCAAATCTCCGCCACCACTTACCCCTAATTCTACCTGCTTCATGGTGACAGGTTCGTTCAAATATAAGTCACCTCCTCCGCTTACTCCGGCTTCCAGCTTATCTCCTTTCAGCGAAGACTTCAAGTAGAAATTTCCTCCGCCTGACACAGATATACGTTCCAATTCTTTAGAAGTGGCGTGAAAGTCTAATTGGGTTGGAGAGATGGCATATCCTTTCTTGACCCGGATACGCAAGTTGCCATCCCGGACTTCCGTTGTCAAATAAGGCATAATATTCTCATCCGTAGTTATTTCCAACGTACAGGATGAGGTCTGTTTATAATAAAAAGAAGGAGCTGTATAGGTACTGGAACTGAACAAGGATTTAAATGAGAAATTATTATTCTGCTGGATTCCGCCCGTCACAATACCCTCAAAATCCTCCACGGCAAATTCTTGGGTAATTACGTTACCGTTACCTTTTATGTTCTCTGCCTTTATCGGCATTACGGTTAATGCACTTGCAAAAAAAACTGTTCCCAATAATAAATTTCGAGTTTTCATATATTTATACTTTTAGTCATTTATAATAAATGACGACACGAAATTAAAAAGGGTTGCAGATTTTGTCAAGTTTTTCGCTGAAAAAATTACAAATTCAACATTTTCTCCGGAATAGAGTCCATAATAGCAAACAGTTCCTGCACGGTATCAGCACGCAACATAGCTACACGCGTCTGTTTAAAATCAGCAATACCCTTGAATAGCGGAGTAGCGGCCAAGTGCCTGCGGATATGCAAGATACCACGCCGTTCGTCCAAGCGGTTCACACTATCGATAACCTGCTGTTTCAGAATATTCAAATACCAAGCAAACGATTCCGGAGGAAGTGGCTCGCCGGTTTGCAGGAAATGTTTTACCTCACGGAAAATCCATGGCCTTCCAATGCTTCCCCGACCTATCATCACTCCGTCTACGCCATAGTCTTCAAAACGTTTTCGGCATACCTCCGCCGAAGTGACATCTCCATTGCCGATAATCGGAATAACCATACGCGGATTATTCTTGACGGCTCCAATCAGAGTCCAATCCGCCTCACCTGTATACATCTGTGAGCGTGTCCTGCCATGTATGGAAAGAGCCGCAATCCCGCAATCCTGCAATTGCTCGGCCAACTCTACAATAATTTTATGGTCGGCATCCCACCCCAAACGCGTCTTTACCGTAACCGGAATCCGCACAGCTTTCACTACGGCACGAGTTATCTCCAACATCAAGGGAATATTGCGAAGCATTCCGGCTCCAGCCCCCTTTCCGGCAACCCGCTTTACCGGACATCCGAAGTTGATATCCAACACATCCGGCTGTGCCGCTTCGCAGATTTTAGCCGCTTCGACCATCGAATCCACATCTCTTCCATAAATCTGGATGGCTACCGGCCGCTCCTCATCAGAAACAATCAACTTCTGTTGCGTTTTGTTCACACTACGGATCAACGCATCACTGGAGACAAACTCCGTGTACACCATATCCGCGCCAAAGCGCTTACACATCAGCCGAAAGGCAATGTCTGTCACATCTTCCATCGGAGCCAACAACACCGGTCGCTCACCCAAGTCTATATTCCCGATTCTCATTTTTATCCTTACCTAATTACGGGTGCAAAGGTAAGTATTTTCCGGGTATGCTTCAACGGAACAGCACCGCGAAACGAGGTTTCGGTATATAATGCTCGGCCGAAAGCCGGCTCTCTTCGGCAATCCGTTCGCAATCTTCAATACTCAATCCGTTTTCCGGTTGATTCCAATGCCACATATTCTCACGCTTCTTTTCTTTCTTTATTGATTCCATTTTCAATTCTATTTTATGATTCGTTTTACCCTAAGACAAAAACATCCTCCAAAACCCCTACTCCTATTCCTGAAAAAATCAAAGAAAAATTTAAACGCGTCTATATAGCAGAAAAACACCCCTGCCACCATCCGATCTCTTTATCTCTTTTTTAGAAGCTGTTTTGAATTTCTTCGGAAAAT
>DWYO01000139.1 GCA_019118725.1 Candidatus Parabacteroides intestinavium
CAAGGTTTGTTTCTTCTCTTGTAAAATCGAAAGCGTATCTGTACATAATGCCTGTTGCAAAAAGTTCAATTGTTCAGCGGCTTGATCCATACAATTAATCAGAAATGCCGCAACAGCTGTAGGGGTTTTGAGACGTGTATGCGCTACCAAATCAATAATGGTGTCATCTCGTTCGTGACCGATACCTGTGATGATAGGCAAAGGAAATTGTGCGCAATTGGCTGCTAATAGATAAGAATCAAAACTGTTTAGGTCCGAGGTCGCTCCTCCTCCGCGAATGATTACCACTGCGTCAAACAGTTCGCGGTGAGAGTCTATACGCTCCAGCGCGGCAATAATCGATTCTTCCGTCTTTTCTCCTTGCATTAAAGCTGGAAAAAGTTTAACATAAAAAGGATATCCGGCCTTGTTATAAAATAGCTGGTTGATAAAATCCTCATAACCGGCAGCGGTTGGTGAGGTTATTACCGCTATACGTTGGGGTAATGCCGGTAATGATAACTCTTTATTTAGGGTGAAAACGCCCTCTTCCTGTAATTGGCGGATAATTTCCTGACGCTTTCTGACCAAGTCGCCTAATGTGTATGATGGATCTATGTCTACAACATTTAGATTGAAGCCATACACTTCATGAAAATCAATACTTACCCTTACTAACACTTTCAATCCGGAGGTAAAATGTTGTCCGGTCTCCATCTCGAAATAGGGTTTCAGCATTCGGAAGGTTTTTGCCCAAATTGCTCCACGCGCCTTGGCTATGATTTGGTTGCTTTGGGTATCTTTTTCTATAAACTCTAAATAGCAATGTCCGGAGGCACTATTGATATGTACATCACTAGTCTCAGCCCGTACCCAATAGGTGTCCGGAAAGGCCTCTTTTAACACATCATGGATTTCACCGGTCAGTTCGGATAGTGAGTATGTTTGTTTATTTACGTCTGGAAACATCTTTCAGTCCTTTCTTATAGGATTTATACATATTGGGAATGCCATACCCTAATTCGTTGTTTGGGTGTTTATATTGGGAGGCGTACTTACGGATTAGCAGCTGCACTTCTTGGGCTGTAAGCTGAGGGAGCGATTGCCATAAACAGGCTCCTAATCCGGCCAAAACCGGAGTGGAGAATGAGGTCCCACTTGCCGTGCTAATGGCTCCGTCTGGTTCCAGAATGCAGCAATCAGATCCCATGACTGCGACATCTGGTTTTACACGTCCGTCCGAGGTGTATCCTAATGAGCTGAAATCGCTGCGTTTGCGCTTGGCTGTGACGGATCCGACAGTTAGTATGCCAGAGGCATCTGCGGGAACGGTGATTTTCTGCCAGTAGGTGTTGCCTTCGTTTCCTGCACTTGAGAATAGCAGAATGCCTTTCTGAGCAGCCATCGAGGCTACGCGGGAAACCAAAGCCGTTTTTCCGTCTAATTGTTGATGCGAATAGCTCATTGACGGAATATCGTAATAGAAATATCCTAAAGAAGAAGTGACAACATCTACTCCGACACTATCGGCAAATTCGATGGCTGCTGCCCAAAAATCTTCTTCTATCGGATATTCAGACCCGGTAATTTCGCTTTTGATAAGCCAAAAATCAGCATCGGGGGCTGTTCCGACAAATCGGTTTGGAAGATTGGCGGCCAAACAAGAAAGGACCTTGGTGCCATGATTGTCGCCTATAAATACAGAGTTTCCCGGATAAGCTATGTTTTGTGTGCCGATTATAGAGGCTTGCTTGAACGCATTCAGCCGGTTTACATTCTCGAATCCGGCGTCAATAACGGCTATGGTCATGCCTTTCCCGCGAAAACCTGCCTGATGCAACTTGTCTCCTTTCAACATTTGGATTTGTTTTTCGGCATATCCATAATAATTTCTTTGCCGGGTGTCTGTAGTGTTGATTCGTGTTGTATCTTGGTGGCAGGTTAAATCAGGATGTTTCCCTTTCCATACCCATTTGACGGAATCAACCATGGGAAGCCGGGTTAGTCGGTCTGCTACGGTACTGTCACTGTTTTCAACGACAACTGTCTTAGCCCATTTGCTTTGAGTGATAATGCGTCCGCCTGTCTTTTTTAAACTGTCAAGGTAAGCTGGAGAGATAGGAAAGTCGGAATGGGTGATGGCTATGTTTTGCCGTTCTCTTCGCTCAATGGCTTTTGGGGATAGGTATGCCGTGGCATTATCCGGAGAAAATCCTCCGTCACCTTTATCTTTGAGGTAAACACGAAAGCGATAATATTCAGCTTCAAGGCTCAAAACGGGTAAAGAGAGAAGTAGACTGAGCAAAAGTAAACAGAGTTTCATAGAATGCTGGAATGTTGGGGTTGGGGTATTCAGACTCTGGAACTTAGAAGTTGGAATTTGTTTTCTAACTTCTAAGTTCCGGAGTCTAATCTCCTTTATTCTTCAATGACTTTATAAATCGGAATCTCACGTTTTACACTTTGCCGTAAAGAGATTAATGTTTCGGTTGCTACGACTCCGGGTATCTCTTGGATTTTGTTGTTCAGTAGTTCCATCAGATGTTCATTGTCTCGGGCATACAGTTTGACCAACATGGTGTATGGCCCTGTAGTAAAATGACATTCTACAATCTCCGGGATTTTCTCAAATTCCGGGACTACATCTTTATACATAGAACCTCTTTCCAGTTTGACGCCAATGTATGTGCAGGTATTATAACCTAAGATTTTTGGATTGATGTGGTAACCTGAACCTACGATTACATTCATATCAATCATCCGTTGTACTCGTTGGTGTATAGCCGCACGCGATACACCGCATTCTTCCGCTACATCTTTAAACGGAATTCGCGCGTTTTTTGAAATAATGTTTAAGATCTGTCGATCTAGCTTGTCGATTTTCTCCATATATAATAGATTTATATTTCCAATAGGAATTTTTT
>DWYO01000140.1 GCA_019118725.1 Candidatus Parabacteroides intestinavium
TATGACGGGAGGTGTAGGTAGTACTTTATATGTTGATGACTTCTCATTAATTTACGATGGTACTCCTGCCATTTGGGAAAATAAGTAATCCTACTATGAAGGCAGTTAGGAATACAGATTGAAGGTAGTTAAAAAGCTTCCCTGTTTTAAGCAGGGGAGCTTTTCGGATAGATTTGCTATCCTTATAAGGATATAAACAGGGAAGCAAGAATATTTAGAATATATACAACATGGGCAAAAAGATCGTAGCAATTTTACTACTACTGACAGTAGTTGTAGGAAGCGCAGAAGCGCAACGCGGAAAACGAGCCATCGAGCGCATCGACCGAGATGTGCAAAAGGCGGTGTTTATCCCGAAAGGTACATGGATGGTAGGCGGAAGCGTCTCCTATTCGGAGCATGACGAAAGCAACCTAAACTTCTTGGTGCTGAAGAATGTCGAAGCGAAAGGCTACGACTTCAGTGTCAGTCCCTATGTGGGTTATTTCTTCCGAGATAATATTTCGGCAGGTTTCCGTTTTACCTATAACCGCAATTATTTGGATATGGGTAATTTTGAATTGAACCTGGGTGAAGACTTTAATATCTCGCTGGATAATTTGTACTACCTGGAGCACAAGTATGAAGCCTCTGGGTTCTTGCGTACCTATATCCCAATCGGACGAAGCAAAATATTCGGGCTATTTAACGAAGCCCGTTTGACGTATGGTTACGGGCAAGGGAAAAATTCAACCGGTTCAGGCGTAACGTATGACGGCACTTACCAAACCGTTCAAAACTTCCAGATCGGTTTTGCACCAGGCTTAACCGCATTTATCACTGACTGGTCGGCAGTAGAAGTTTCGGTCGGTGTGATGGGATTTGATTTCAAATGGATAGATCAAAAGACGAATCAAGTAGAAGAGGGTTCACGCCGGGTTACTTCCGGGAACTTCAAAATCAACTTATTCTCAATTAATATTGGTATGACGTTCTACATTTAAGGAATAAAGGATGAATACAAAAGCATTTTTTAAAAGGATTGTTTTAGGTTTGCTCATTGCCGTAGTAATGGCTTCTTGCGCCATCGACAATGATATTCCGTACCCAACCGTTGAATCAGCGATTACAGGTATGACGGTTGAAGGACAGCGTGGTGAAGCCACAACCGAGTTTGAAGCAGCTAGTATTAATAACACTGCACGGACAGTCACTATCTATGTGAACGATTCTGTAGACATAACAGATTTGAAGATTACCCAACTACAAGTTTCAAACGATGCTTTGTTATTGGTCGATTCTGCAGTCTGTACGGATTACGAGCATTTCCCACAAGAAGGTTTTGCCTCGCTGGATAGCATTCCTGTCTCATCCAACACACGGATGGACTTTTCCAAGCCGGTATCTTTCACCTTACGTACCTATCAGGATTATGTCTGGACCGTCACAGTAAACCAAATTATCGAACGGACGGTACTCGTTTCAAATCAAATTGGTGATGCCATTGTGGATGCCGACAGTCGGAACGTGATTATTTATGTCTCATCGGATACGGATTTGAGCAATATCCAAATCCAACAATTAGACTTAGGAGGCGAATATGGAGAAGTAACGCCAGCCCCGTCGACTGTGCATGATTTTACCTCTTCACAAACGTTTTATGCCCGTCGGGCGAATGAAGAGACTTGGGAAGAATGGACAGTATTTGTGTATCATTCGAGCGGCGAGGCGGAAACTTCGGGAAACGTATTTGCCATGTGTACAAGCGCGACACTAACAGGCTCCATTCAAAGTGGTTTGACACCCACCATAGAATATCGCGAACAAAATTCATCTTCATGGACAACATTGTCTTCTTCAGCAATAGATGTTAGTGGAACAAACTATACAGCTACATTTACCGGATTGACACCCGGCACAGCCTATCAATACCGCGTGACGGTGAATGGAACAGCTGGCGATGCACAAAGTTTCACTACCGTACAGGCCGTTACTTTAGAGAATGGAAGTTTCGAAAATTGGCACGAAGAAACAACCGCAACCGGAAGAAGTATGTACGTTCCAAATGCAGAAGGCAGTGATTTCTGGGGAACAGGAAATCCCGGTGCAGCAGCCTTTATCGGCAACCTGACCACACCAACCGATGATGCCATTTCCGGTCAGGCTGCTTTATTAGAATCTAAGAATGCTTTGATTAAGTTAGGAGCGGGAAATATTTTTACAGGAGATTTTGAACTGGACGGAACAAACGGGATTCTTCATTTTGGTCGTTCTTTCGCTTCTTTCCCTACAGCTTTGCGTTTTTATTATAAATATACATCAACTACCATCAACCGAATCGGAGACGAAGTCGGTGATTTGGAAAACTTGCGTGGTCTCCCCGATTCGTGCCATGTATATATTGCTCTTTCAGATAAGTCGGAGCCGTATGAAATCCGCACTCGTCCATCGGTACGCCAAGTATTCGACAAGAACGATGCGAACATCATTGCGTATGGGGAATTTATTAGTGGTCAGTCGACATCCAATTACCAACAAATCACCATTCCGCTGGAATATCGCGCTACCAACCGCACGCCCCGTTACATCATTATTGTATGCAGTGCCAGCAAATACGGCGATTACTTTATCGGCGGTGAAGGCAGCACACTTTGGTTAGACGAAATGGAATTAGTATATGAATAACAAACATAAGATGGGAAAAGTATATTATATTATGGCAGTATTCGCCGCCATATTCTTCACGGCGTGCCAAGAGGACGATTTCAGAGGAGATACGCAAGGAGGCATCCGCATCACATTGGCAGAAGAGGTGGGCGTGGATGTAACGACACGAAGCACACCGGAAGAATTGACTATACCTGTTGAGAAGGATTTTACGTTAAAAGTAGTTGACCAAGCTACAAATGATACGATATACAATGGTAAATATACGTCAGAAATTATACCTGTTAGTGCAGGAACATATACAATCATTGCAGAATATGGCGAGGATGTCGTTTTGGATGCCGACAAACCTTATTATAAAGGAATAGCTGAGGATGTGCAAGTATCAAATAGTGTAATTGATGCATCTATTTCTTGTTCTGTAGCTAATGCTTTGGTTTCTGTCATATTGGAAGATGAGACTACTTTTAAACAACTATATCCTTCGGCTTATTTTAAGGTAAAAATAGGAAACACAGAAAAGAATTTTAGCGATTATTCTCAGAGTGCTTATTTTAAAGCAGGTTCTTCTTTATCTCTTTTGACATTATATAAA
>DWYO01000141.1 GCA_019118725.1 Candidatus Parabacteroides intestinavium
CATCCGTAATCTGACTGGACCAATGCACATTGCCATTCCGCGACAATACAATATCCTCCAAATATTCTGGTAATTTCTTGACATGTGTGCCCACGCTATCGTAATTAAAGAGCATATAACCAGACGTTCCATACCTTAAAAACCAATCCCCCCCAGTATCAACGTCTTCACGAATCTCAGTCTGTAACGGATACGCAAAAATTTCTGTTTTTCCATGTCTTTCCGGTACATTCTGATAATGAATAGTCGCGGCATAATTGCCCTCTGGGAGCTTATAATAGATAAACTTATCATCTTCTTTCAAGCTTTTCCGGCTTTTGGTTTCCCATTCTATAGAGCGGATAATCTTCCCTGCTTTGGGAAAACCAACTACAGCCATTACTCCTTGGGGTATAGAAATAGTACTTTTCCCTGTCAAACTGTTAAATGAAGCCGAAATGCAGCCATGTGGAGTAGGCACACTTCCTTCAACCCAAGTCAACTCATCCGACAACAAAGGTTTTATGACACATTCTGAAAAACCCGGAGCTGAAGGTTTAATACCCAATACCTCTTCGCTAATCCATTTGGTTACACCGGCACTCCAAGGATGAGTCAGACTGGTATACCCACATTGGTTATTCACAGGTGCATCATTTTGTCCGGATATTTGATTCCAGGAGGGACGGAATACTTCAAAAAAGGTTGTTCCTCCATAGGCCAATTGACCGCCCCAACAGTCTTTTACTGTATTCAAGGCTTCCGGATACTTGTCCATATATGCTAAAGCCGAAATAATAAAATACTGGTTGAAGGGCGAATAAGAAAGGCGTTGCATCCTATCCGAAAAAGCCACATCCCAAATTTGTCGCAATTCTTTTTTGTTAGCAAACCAAGCATTAACCGCATCAGCCGCAGAATGAAGTCCCAACCGAGTTATCCACTGAGGATCCTTACGCAAATCCGCAATCTTCTCCCCTGCGTATCCTTTGTATTTCGCAGACAATTCCTTTTGACCAATTTGCGACATCATATCCCCAAATTTGTTCCATGTTTGAATAGACAACATTTGGTACATATATTGTGCTTCAGGAGTAATACCTTCAAATCCTGCTCCTAAACGTTCGTCCCAACCAGCAAAGCTGATAGGAGGATTTTTATCATAATGATCATAAGCCACTTCCAACTTCTGGCAAGCATTATCCAACAAGCTCCGTACAAAATCCACATCTCCCGTATAATTAAAATAATCAATCAGACTCAGTACCCAATACAGAGAATAGCTGGCTATGCCGTTATATTGCGTTGAAGTATAAATCAAATTAGCCTTGACAAAATCAAAATTCCCGAATGCAACCAAGGATGCAGCTTGAGAGGTATGGGCATCGCCTGTCCATGAATGGCGGTCACTTCTTTCCATGAGAATGGCTCCAAAGTAATCTTTCAGCAAATTCAGTTTTACCGTATAGGCTCCCGTATACCAAATTCGCGTCAGGAGCGTATCACTGCAAGAGAAACTTCCTTCATAATTGGTCGGCTTAACTTGGCAAACCAGCCTGACATTATGGATATCGGCCGGTTGGTTAAGCTTTTTAACATGAATCCAACCGAAACGGACTCCTTCATACAATTCTTTATTCAATTCTAATCGATAAGAATTTCCGTATCGAACTGGCTTTGCGGTCTTTACCGGATGCTGGGAGCCTAAATTAAAAAATGCGGGGTCATTATATTCACTGATACTCATTTCGATATCAGCCACCAAATTCTCAGAATCAAATTCCAACCATCCGGCATTCACTTGCCCAAAATCAAATCGCAAAGAGCAATCTCCTGTAACATGTATAGAAGACAAATCTTTATTAGCATAAAAGTTTCCGGCTTCCTCCGAAAAAACCTTTTTAGGATATATTGTATAAACTTCCAAATCATCTGTTGCTTTCGGGTTTTCCCATCTATAACCAGATAAAGGATCTGGAGAATAAGCCAATTGGGCATTACGCACAGTCGCTGTTATAGCTTTATATGGTTCTTGGATTGCCGCTTGGATAGCTCCAATCTGAAGATACAACAAGCAAATCAACATTAATTGTTTCATAATATTAGGATTTGAATTTAAATTATATGCAAAATAACAACCCGACAAATAAAAATATTTACTTTTTTTGGCTTTAAATATTAACAAAATGGTTTCTTTTTAATAGCAAGTAACAGGTTGGGATAAGACGCAAGAAAAATTCTTACTTTACGACAATCGGCCTCTACATGAATAATCCAACAAACAACATTCAAGTCCTTTCAATCCTTACCTTATCATAGACAAATAAAGCAAGGCTTTCCGGCTCATGCTTCCACGCCGGATCATCCGGACATACTGATCAGCACTCCGTTCTAAAAAAGGAGATTGGCGGTTCAGTAATTCGCCAACATCGTCCAACGCATAATCATCCAACCGGATTCTTTTGAGGTGATACTTTTCCAAACAGTTTTTCACAATCGAACGTTCATCATGGTTCAGGAAACGAACCAAGAGGCGATGGCTCAGAGGCGGTACGGAATACGGTTTTCGTAAACCAACCTGAAACGAAGCGAAATAATACCGGAACAGGAATCGATTATAAAGGGCGGATCCTTTCCGCCACTCGCAAGGGACAGACTCCCAAAATCGGGCGTATTCATCATCCCAAAGAGGAACAGCCCATTTCCACCCCATGAACTCGTATGCCCGAACGGAATTAATTATAAAATTACTTTGTCGTGCATCTTTCCCCCAATCATAAAAAGCTTGTAAACAATCCTCCTCACTCGTTAGCCCCTTAGGCAGACTATTTCGCAAAAGTTCCAAAGCCTGTGTTCTGTAATTCGGTTTTAATACATTCAGTTCATAATATTTCTCATACAGCAATAAAGGTAAATTAGAGAAATCAAGCGGTTCCATAGGCAAATGACTTCCGCCCAATACATCTCCTGTATGTCCCGGTACGATAATCGATTCCTCCGGAATAACTCCCAAGCTCTGTAATTCCTGAATTGCCAAGAAATCCTGCAAATGAGCTATCGCATTCAAGTTTCCAGCAAAACGCAAATAAGTTTCAACTAAACCATTCCAGATTACCTGTTTCCATTTCTCAGTCGTATATTCCACATAATGCCAAGGAAAACCTAACTGGCGAGCGATTTGTCTGGATATATCTGTTTCGGGATTTCCTTTTATCCCATATGTATAACACATCACATTCTGGAGGCCGAATTTCTTACACAAGCAAGCAAGCAAGCGCGAATCATAGCCTCCGCTCAAAGGTAATACAATCGTCCGGTTTCCAGCCATGCGGACAAAACGCTCAAAAGCATGTTCCAAGGCAACATCGGCTTGTCGGAAAATATCCTCTTCCGTCCGCTCCGAACATAAAGCACGACTCTTTCCATAAAAAATCGAACGAGATACTCCCTCTTTGATCAGGACATACGTCGAAGCCGGCACGATAAAGCTATGTTCATAAAGCGTATGCTCTCCCCACAGGTAGCCTAACGCTAAAAAAGTAGGCACAAATGCTTCATTTATCCGAATATTTTTCATCCGTTTATGCAGGACTTCACCCTGATTGCTTACGATGAAGGTGTTGCCTTCGCGGGAATAAAGCAAAGGATAACTTTTCACCTTATCAGCAATTAATAAAACCGCATCGGATGAAGTCAGTATGATACTGAAAAAGCCATTTAGTGCTTGCAAGGCTTGTCCGAAAGCGGTTTGCCCAGACCGGAATGCATCATCCAAATATTTGAGCAAAGATTTTCCTTTCAACAAGGTTTCGCCTTGAAATGCCCATCCCCTGGCATAACCTAATTGATCATCCCTATACCAAGACTCCTGTTGCTCTATACAAACCTGTACCATACATATATTCCCCAAATGATTACTAATCCTGACAGATAAACGATGAAAGCCCATTGCCTCAAAGCCGGAACTTTAACTATACGAAAAATGATAAGCCCTTCTATCAGCCAAACCACTACGCCACAAAGTCCATACCCAAGAATGACATCTTGTGCGGATAGAGCCCCATACCCCCCAACAAGTATTGCCGCGACCCGTGTAGTAAATGCAGCAATATTCAGATACATCTCCGTGCGTTGCCGGTCTTTAACATCAAAGATAAGGCTTAATGGCGAGAAGCAAAGGACAAGGATAAACCAAGGGAGCAATAAAATCGCATAATCACCGATTGTCTGCCATTCCTCTCCTAAAAGATAGGCAAACAAAGGACTCCCCATACCCAAAAGGAACGCCAATACCAATCCTGACAATAGACCATTGAAGCATAGAATGAGCCAACAGAAATGCGCTGTTTTCCCGGAATCCCATACTGAAGCTTTTTTATAAAAGACTTGTCCGATAGAATTGCTCACCAAAGAAACCGGTAAATAAAACAATGTCGTGGTCATCGTAAAATACCCAACCTCTTGTTTAGAGAAGAACAAAGCAAATAAAATAACCGGAAGATTGGTAGACAGACTATTGAATAACGAAGACGGCAATGCATATTTGGGAAAATTTACATATCGCCGAAGGACATAACCGATTTTTCTCGGCGATACAAGATGCCAAGGAAAGGTCAATTTTCGGACAAAAAACAACAGGCATCCTCCGATAACTCCCGTTAAAGCACCCCATATCAATCCGTTTATATAAGATAGAAAAGAAAAAGATACTCGAGCTATCGCTTGGATGATATTCCGGAAAACCGTAAAGTATGCAATCGACTTATATCCTTCGGTATAATTTTGATAATTCACTAAGATTTGAAACAGCACGGAAAAAAAGACAAATGCAGGCAACAAGTATCTTCCGGATACACCTCGAATATATTCCCATCGGCATAAATCGGTTATACTTATTAATATGGTAAGGAAAAGACATAATAAAAACGCAATTCCAGCCGATAGGAACGAGACGGAAGCCGCTTCGCTTGGGGTACGCGCCCGGACTATTGCCAATTCATAACGCGCCGAAGCAATAATCAGCAATATGCCTGCATAGTTTACAAACAACCCTAATTCCCCGAAAGCTTCCGGCGAATAAAGCCGCGCTAAGACGAAAGACATAACAAATGGAATCAGTTGCGCGCAAACAGAACCTACTCCTAACGTCAGAATAGGACGAATTATTTCAGAATTATGAGCGACAAACCGTTTCCAAAAGGACATATCAAGCTAAATTTAGTCGATCCAATAAACGTACATAGAGGTCAATCGCCTCCCGGATTTCCAATAAGTTAATGTATTCATCAGCCGAATGAGAGCGGGAAGAATCGCCTGGTCCTATTTTAACCGAAGGGAAAGGCATAAGAGCCTGATCGCTTAATGTAGGAGAGCCGAACGGGTCGCGCCCCAATAAGATAGCACGCCGGACAAAAGGATGGTCTAAATCCGTATGAGAAGAGTTCAAGCGGAAACTCCGGGGCTTCACTTCACATTCCACGTGTTGACGAATCTCTTCATACAAACGTTCGTTGGAATAACATTCGTTTGAGCGCACATCCACCACGAATTCACATTGGTCCGGTACGACATTGTGCTGCGTCCCGGCATGAATCACCGTAACACTCATCTTGACTTCGCCTAAAAAATCACTCTTCTCCGGGAACTGATAGGTACGAAACCATTCAATATCCTTCATCGCCTTGTATATAGCATTTATTCCCTCATTACGAGCCGCATGCCCGGCCTTCCCTTTTGCCACACAATCCAAAACCATCAAACCTTTTTCAGCAACAGCCGGACACATACCGGTAGGTTCACCCACAATAGCAAAAGTTATTGGAGGTAACAATCCCAAAACGCTTTCCAAACCATTCTTTCCGGAAACCTCTTCCTCGCAGGAAGCCAAATAGATTAAATTATAGGGCTGTTCTTTCTCGGTCAACAAACAAAAGGCCGCATAAAGAGACACAACACTGGCTCCAGCATCGTTACTCCCCAATCCATACAATCTGTCATCTTCGGTCTCCTCCGGTCTGAACGGATCGCGGGTCCAACCATGAGCTGGCTTTACCGTATCGATATGAGAGTTCAATAACAGAGTCGGCTTTTTCGGATCAACCATACCTGTCGTAAGCCAGATATTGTTTCCGCTTCGATACACAAAATGCCCTTCTTTCTTCCAGAATTGTTCCAAGAAATCAGCGACCTCTTTCTCTTCCCGACTAAAAGAAGGTATAGAAATCATGCCTTTTAATAAATCTATCGCTTTATAGTACATTTGAGCTTTTAAGTTTGTAAGTTTATCTGTTAATGAGATCACAAATTGACAAGGCCTCAAGACATAGTATCGCACCTATAACCTGACCAACTCGTTCTCCTATTCCCTTAATCTTCTATCTACTTCTTGCCGGTCTTTCTCCAGCTGCCCTTTTAAGGCATCCAAACTATCAAATTTTATATCTTCGCGAATATGATATATAAATGAAACCATAATCCGATTATCATAAATATCTCCGGAAAAATCTAAGATATGCACCTCGACCGTCTGATTATCTCCGTTATGGACAGTCGGGCGCTTACCGATGTAGAGCATTCCTTTATACCGTTTTCCGGCTATATAAACCCAAACGGCATAAACACCAACCTTGGGTAAAACCTTATAGGGTTCGTCTACTGCGATATTGGCCGTAGGAAAACCTATTGTACGCCCCACTTTATATCCATTGACAATTGTTCCTTGCAAAACATAGGGATAGGTCAGAAGCTCATCAGCTTTCTCCACATGCCCATCCAGCAAAAGGCGACGTATTTCGGAAGAACTGACTTTCGTCTTTCCATCATTATAAGGCGAAGCCTGTACCACCTCCATACCCAGCGTCCGTCCATAGTCTACATATTGCTCAAATCCATCCTCCCGGTTATGCCCGAAACGATGATCATAGCCGATTAGCAACATTTTCACCTGACACTTTTCCGCCAACACCTTGGTGATAAACTCTTCAGCCGAATAACGGGAAAGCTCTTCCGTAAAATCAAGTAAAATACAATAGTCCACATCCAAGTCCAACAGATGTGCCATCTTTTCCCGAAAACTATTCAGCAATTTGGGTTGATAGTCTGCATGAAGGACTGCACGCGGATGTTGGGCGAAAGTAATAACCGCCGAAGCCAAGTTCCTTTCTTTCGCTTTTCGTTTCAACTCCTCGACCAAAAAACGATGCCCCAAATGCACGCCATCGAAGAATCCGATTGTAGCAGCCAAGCTCTTTCCAGCCAAGCTCTCCCAATTGTCATGTATTATAATCATCTGTTTTTCATCCTTTCTTTACGAGCTTTTTCCTTGGCCTTCAATTCAGCTTTACGTGCTTTTTCACGCTCTTTCAGCAGCTTCTTGTAGGCTCGTTCTTTCTCTTTGAGCTCTTTTTCCCGTTGTTTGATTTTCTCTTTGTAAGCACGTTCTTTCTCCTTACGCAATTGCTCACGTGCCTTCAATTTCGCTTTCCGTTCCTCTTCCGTCTTTTTCAACTTCGCTTTCCGGTCTGCTTCCTGTTGCTTTTCACGCTCTTTCTTCGCTTTCAGCAATGCCTCTTCCTGCTCTTTCTGTTGAGATTCCAACACGGCCCGTTCTTCAGCGTTCTTTTCCAGTACCGCCTTTTCAACAGCCTTTTCTTCTTCAAAAGCCTGACGCGCCTTTTCCTTTTCAGCCTCTTCCGCCTCAGCCTGAAGTCGGCGAATCTCTTCGATATCCTCCAAGGTCAAACCTTTATCTGTTTCCGGTTTTGGAGCCGGCAAGATAGGTCGATCGGTCTTTTCCGGAATGGCCTGTTGCCGGATAACCGGTTGGATTGTATCTTCCGGCAAAAGAATCAATGAATCTGTTTCGATGACAGGCAATACAAGATGCTCTATACTTACCGAATCTTCCTGTATCTGTACGCTATCTTCCGCCTCTATTTCAGGTTCTTCCTCATTCAAAGCCGCCTGACGCGCTTTCCAACGCGCTTGCAACTCCGGAGCTACATCATGGAAGTTCTGATCAAAGAACGCAATGTATTCATCTAAAGTTTTGCCATG
>DWYO01000142.1 GCA_019118725.1 Candidatus Parabacteroides intestinavium
CACCCTTTTCCGGAAAAGCACGCACCCTTTTTCTCGTTTTTTTGCCTGCAAAAGCGTAATTTTTTTGAGTGTGTAATCGCTTGATACTGAAATGGTAACTTGTAAATTGTATAATTTCTGCTCAGAAAGTATGTTTTAAAACATAGAAAAATAAATTGTTTTTTTTAAAACAATCATTAATTTTACGCCACGATAAAAAATATCGGAATCAATTCTTTATTGTTAAACTTATTTATTGCTGATATCGCCATGAAAGTATATCAAACGGATGAAATAAAAAATATTTCAATCTTAGGGAGCTCAGGCTCGGGAAAAACCACTCTCGCTGAAGCTATGCTTTACGAGGGTGGAGTTATAAAACGTCGTGGCAGCGTGGAAAATAAAAATACGGTGTGCGACTATTTTCCGGTTGAGAAGGAGTATGGTTACTCGGTGTTTTCAACCGTTTTCAGTGTGGAATGGCAAGGCCGTAAGCTGAATTTCATTGATTGTCCGGGTTCGGACGATTTTATCGGCGGAGCTGTCTCGGCATTGAATGTGACAGATACCGCCCTGATGGTGCTGAACGCCCAGTATGGCGTGGAGGTGGGAACAATCAACCAGTTCCGCTATACGGAACAGTTCCACAAGCCGGTGATCTTCGTTGTCAACCAGCTGGATAACGACAAGGCGGACTATGATAGCACCGTGGCTCAGCTGCGCGACCGTTGGGGGAGCAAGGTGGTGCAGATTCAGTACCCGATAACCTGCGGGGCATCGTTTAATGCGGTGGTGGATGTGCTGAAGATGAAGATGTACCGCTGGAAACCGGAAGGCGGAGTTCCTGATGTGCTGGAGATACCGGCTGAAGAGCAGGATAAAGCGATGGAACTGCATAAGGCCTTGGTCGAGGCTGCCGCCGAACACGATGATGTCTTGATGGAGAAGTTCTTTGAGGAAGGCACATTGAGTGAGGATGATATGCGTGCCGGGATCCGCGCCGGATTGGTTACCCGCGCGATGTTCCCCGTATTCTGTGTATGTGCCGGACGCGATATGTGCGTGCGCCGTACGTTGGAGTTCTTGGGCAACGTGGTTCCGTGTACCGACAAGATGCCGCGTCTGGTGACTACGGAGGGGGTCGAGGTGACGCCGGATTCGAATGGACCGACCAGCCTGTTCTTCTTCAAGACAACGGTTGAACCGCATATCGGACAGGTGTCTTACTTTAAGGTGTTGTCCGGTAAGGTGAAGGCGGGCGATGATTTGGTGAATGCCGACCGGGGCTCGAAAGAGCGTATTGCCCAGTTGTTCGTGACAGACGGACAGACGCGTACCGAGGTGCCCGAAATGGTGGCGGGCGATATCGGCGCTACGGTGAAACTGAAAGATGTGCGTCGCGGAAATACCCTGAACGGGAAAGGGTGTGATTACCGCTTCGACTTTATCAAATATCCGGATCCGAAGTACCGCCGGGCAATTAAGCCGGTGAATGAGGCGGATGCGGAAAAAATGATGGAAATCCTGATGCGTATGCGCGAGGAGGACCCGACGTGGGTAATCGAACAGTCGAAAGAACTGAAACAGACGATTGTCTCCGGGCAGGGTGAGTTCCATCTGCGTACGTTGAAATGGCGGATCGAGAACAACGACAAGTTGCCTATTGAGTTCATGGAACCGAAGATTCCGTATCGCGAAACGATTACCAAAGCCGCGCGTGCCGACTATCGCCACAAGAAGCAGTCGGGAGGCGCAGGACAGTTCGGTGAGGTTCATCTGATTATCGAGCCTTATTACGAGGGTATGCCGGCACCGGATACCTACCGTTTCGGCGGACAGGAATATAAGATGAACGTGCGTGACACGCAGACTATTGACCTCGAATGGGGCGGCAAGCTGGTGTTCGTGAACTGTATCGTGGGCGGAGCTATTGATGCACGCTTCCTCCCGGCTATCCTGAAGGGGATCATGGGACGTATGGAGCAGGGACCGCTGACCGGTTCGTATGCGCGTGACGTGCGTATTTGTGTGTATGACGGAAAGATGCACCCGGTGGACAGTAACGAAATCTCCTTTATGCTGGCCGGACGTAATGCTTTCAGTCAGGCGTTCAAGGAGGCGGGACCGAAGATCCTGGAGCCGATTTACGATGTGGAGGTATCGGTTCCGGCTGACTTCCTCGGTGATGTGATGAGTGACTTGCAGGGGCGCCGCGCCATGATTATGGGTATGAACAGCGAAAAGGGCTTTGAAAAGTTGCAGGCAAAGGTTCCGTTGAAGGAATTGTCCAACTATTCTACCTCTTTGAGCTCTATTACCGGCGGACGGGCTTCCTTTACGATGAAGTTCTCGTCTTACGAGTTGGTACCGTCGGATGTACAGGAAAAATTGCTGAAAGCTTACGAAGCGTCGCAAGCGGAAGAATAAGAAGCTGTTCGGCACTCCTCCTCTATAAACAAGGGGAGGGTGCTGAACTTTCTCCTCCGTTGCTCTGCGGGTACTCCCTCTCTAAACAGAGGAGGAGTACCCGCAGAGCAACGGAGGCGTTGAAATTCATTTTAATGAATGTTGAAACTAAATTTTGTTTTACTCACAAATAAATTGATAATTTTATGCCTAAGAAAACTAAATTAGTTAGTTTGCTATTGGTGGCTACTGCATTGGGTATCTCAGGAAATATCTATGCAGAGATAGCACCGGTTAAGCCCGGCGTAGATTTCGTCCAGCAAGACGGAAAAGCCACAGGTACAGTTGTGGATGCCTATGGTCCGGTTGTCGGAGCCTCGGTATTGGTAAAAGGAACAACCAACGGTAACATTACCGACTTGGATGGTAATTTCACGTTGGAAGGAGTAAAGAATGGGGATATCATCGTGATTTCCTACATTGGTTATGTAACGCAGGAAATTCCTTTCACAGGTCAGCCGATTAATGTGACGTTGGCTGAAGATTCCGAGCAGTTGGAAGAAGTGGTGGTAACCGCGTTGGGTATCAAGCGTTCGGAGAAGTCTTTGGGTTATGCAATGCAAGAAGTCGGAGGTGATGACTTGGTGCAGGCTCGCGAGCCGAACTTGGCAAATGCTTTGACCGGTAAGGTTTCCGGTGTACAGATTATCCGTTCAAGTAACGGTGCGGGTGGTTCTTCTAAAATCCAGTTGCGTGGTAGTAACTCTGTAACCGGTTTGAACCAGCCGTTAATCGTGGTTGATGGTGTACCTATGGATAACTTTATTGGTGCAGAGAACAACGATATGTGGAATCCTTCTATCGACTATGGTAACGGTCTTTCGGACTTAAATGCTGAAGATATCGAATCGATGTCTGTCTTGAAGGGGGCTTCGGCTGCCGCTCTGTATGGTTCACGTGCCGGTAACGGTGTTATCTTGATTACGACAAAGTCAGGACGTGAGAATCCGGGCTTGGGTCTTACTATTTCTGCGTCTGTATCTGCAGAAACAATCTTTATGACTCCGGAACGTCAGACTACATTTGGTCAAGGTACGTATGGTAATTTTAACCCGACTGAAACTACTAGCTGGGGACCACGTATTGATGGTTCAACAGTTACGGACTGGGAAGGTAAATCACAAACATTACAATATTATGACAATCTGAAGAATTATTTCAATACAGGTGTCAATACTACGGAAAGCTTTACCTTCTCGCAGATGTATGGAAAGACCGGTATTTATGCTTCGGCTACCCGTATGGACGATGCCAACAAGATTCCGAGTGCGAAGTTGAACCGTACTAACATGACATTGCGTGCAACTTCTACTTTCGGTAAAGATGACCGTTGGTCGTTCGATGGAAAAATCCAGTATATCAATACTACGGCGAAGAACCGTCCATTATCCGGTGATAATGGCTCGAATACATTCTTGACGATGTACACATTGCCGACCACAATGGATATTACGGCTTTCGAGAATTGTTTGGATGAATATGGCGATATGCGTTGGTGGCAAAGAGGTAGTGATTTTAACCCCTATTGGGCACAAAAGTATAATACGAACCAAGACCGCCGTAACCGTTTCTTGATTAACGCCTCCATGAAGTACCGCTTTACCGATTGGTTGACTGCTGAAATTAAAGCAGGTAGCGATATGTACTTTACAGAGACAGAAACCAAACTTTATGCAGGAGGTCCGGATGAAAAAAAACCGAATGGTAGTTATAGTCTCGGTGAAAAGAAGTTCTATGAGAATAACTATAGCTTCTTGTTTACTGCTCAGAAAGACAATGTATTTGGCAAATGGGGTGGTGTTGTGAACTTCGGTGGTAACATGATGGTGCGTAAATCAACAGGACTCGATGCCAATTTAGGAAAATTGACGACACCAAATGTCTTTTGGATTACCAATGGTGACAAGGCAGATTTGAGTGTATCTCAAACATTCGAACGTAAGAAGATTAACTCTCTGTATGGTACAGTAGGTATCAATTATGACGGTTGGGCATTCTTGGATGCAACATTCCGTAACGACTGGTCTTCTTCGTTGTTTGAAGATAATAAATCCTTCTTCTATCCGTCAGTCAGTGTATCATGGGTAATCAGTGATATGATGAATAAGATGGATAAGAATATGCCGGATTGGTTCACCTACGCTAAGGTGCGTGCTTCTTTTGCTCAGGTTGGTAACGACTTAGACCCTTATCAGTTATATAATTTGTATAAGACATCTGTAGATGGTTATACAAGTGCTGTTATGGGCGAAACGAGCGGAAACGTTTATAACAATTGGGACTTAAAGAATGAGTTGATTACTTCATGGGAAGTCGGTGCGGAAGTACGATTCTTGAATAATCGTTTAGGTTTGGATGTGGCTTGGTATAAGTCTAATGCTAAGAACCAGTTGTTGAATATTCCATTGAACCGTTTCTCTGGATATGAATCTGTCAGAGTAAATGCAGGTAATATTCAGAATCAAGGTGTGGAAATCATGTTGAATGCTACGCCGGTTCAGACGGAGAGTGGTTTCCAATGGGATATGAACCTAAACTTCTCCAGAAACCGCAATAAGATTATTGAATTGATGCCGGGTGAAGAATATAAGAACATGACTTATACATTAGGTGGTTATGATAACTTATATATTTATGCAGTGGCAGGCGGTAATTATGGTGAAATCTGGGGTACTAAATTCTTACGCGTAACGGATGAATCCAGCCCTTATTATGGAGAATTGATATTGGATAGCAATGGTCGGCCGCAAGGAACTTCTTCTCGTGAGAAAATTGGTGACCAACAGCCAGATTGTTTGTTGGGTTGGACCAATAACTTTACGTGGAAGAACTGGTCGCTTAGTTTCTTGATTGATGGACGTTTTGGCGGTGATTTCTATGCAGGAACTAACCGTATTTTGCAGTCTTATGGTATTGCAGAAGTAACGGCTCCGGGCGGTGAGCGTAATGACTTTGTAGTATCAGGTGTGGTTGCTGATGGTAACGGTGGATATACGCCAAATACAACTGCGGTTTCACAGCAAGATTATTGGCAAGCTGTTACTTCATCCAGTGGTAACTTAGGTATCGGTGAAGCAAACCTCTATAGCGCAACCAATATCCGTTTGCGTAATATTGCGTTGAATTATTCATTCCCGAAATCGATGTTGAAAGAGACTCCGTTCCAACAAGTAAAATTAGGTTTCTCTATGAACAATGTTTGGATGATTTATTGTGATACCCACGGTGTAGATCCTGAATCGGTTTATGCAACCAGTACGAATGCAACCGGTTTTGAAAATGCAGCAGCACCTACATCACGTTCTTATTTGTTTAATGTAACACTTGGTTTCTAATCGTTTAATAGACTATAAAATGAAAATAAATAAATTATTTATAGCATTAAGCTGTGCGGCATTAGGATTGACGGCTTGTGATGACTTTAATGACGTCAATACAGACCAATCTGCAGTGAATTGGGAAGAAGTCGATGCAGTTTATTTCTTGAATCAATCAATCAAGTTAGCTCAACAAGACCCTGACGTGGCAGAGCGCGTAGTGGTGTATAATTGGGCGAGCGCAGCACGTATTTGTGGGGAAATGTCCTTTTTGAATATTGGACGTTATAGTGATGATTATAATAATGCTTATTTTAATCAGATTACGAATTGGTTGAAATATGCGACTTTTGCTATTCAACGTGCTGATGAAATAGAAACAGCGACATTGGATTGCCAGCGTGAATTTTGGCCTAATTTAAAACAAATAGCACGTATTTGGCGAGCTGTCTTGATTGCAGAATACTCAGATACATTTGGACCGTATCCAATTGAAGCAAACTATCAGGGTGAGAATCCTACGACGTATAATACAGTAGAAGAGGTTTATGCTTATATCTTGTCTGAATTGGCAGATGCGGCAGCTTCTATTGATACTTCAGTGGCAACAGATGAAACGTATGTAAATGGTGACCAAGCGTATGGATATGACCCTGCTAAGTGGGTTGCATTCGCCAACTCTTTGCGTATGCGTTATGCAATGCGTTTGTCTGAAGTCGATCCGGCAAAAGCGCAATCTGAGTTCGAAGCGGCTGTAGCAGCAGGAAGCCGGATTGCAACAATTGCTGATATGTTTGCTGTTCCTGAGCACAACGGTTGGGATGGCTGGTCTGGTATTTATACCCGTACTTGGGATGACCAAGGACTTTCTTCTACAATGTCAAATATTTTGGTCGGTTTAGGTGGTATTCCGGTAGCTGAACAGCGTCCGGACTTGGCTCAATATACTAAGCCAATGGATTATATGGGTATGAAGTTCGACCAGAATTATGCTGCGAATACCGATAACCCAACTAAACAGTTCTGGATGGATGGTATTCCTGCCAATATAGACCCGCGTGGTTTGGAAATCTTCTGTTTGCCGAATGACCAAGCTGCAGACAACTTTGTGGATAAAGGTTCTGTAGATGGCCATGCCAGTCATGTATTCTTAGACAAGTCAGGTAATTCCATTAGTGTTGATGCTCAATATACATGGAATTATTATCCTGCAGGTGAGAGCAGCAACTATTCTGAAAGCTTTTCAAGAAATCAAGTTGTTGGAACATTCTATGACACTGGTGTATTGTTAGGAAATGATTATTGTGCGAGTGATAATGAACGAGTATGGTTTGGTCCGTGGGAAACCTACTTCCTGCTGGCTGAAGCTTCTCTGTATGGTTGGAATACGGGTACGACTGCACAGGAAGCTTACGAGAATGGGGTACGGAGCAGTTTCGAATACTTTGGTGTAAGCCAGTATGTAGATGCTTATTTGGCTTCTACGGATTACAACCGCGTAGGTACTTCAGTAAACTTCAACCATACTACCGAGCCGACCAACATGACGGTTAACTATGTAGATGGTTATACGAAGGCTGAGCAGACGATGACTTATCAATATCCGGATGCAAGCCGTATTCTGTATAAGGGTAAGAAGTTGAACGACCAGTTGACGAAGATTATCACGCAGAAGTACATTGCCCAAACTCCATATTTGGCGTTGGAAATGTGGAATGATTACCGTCGTTTAGGTTTGCCGTTCTTTGATATGCCGGCAAATGAATCCAGTGTTTCAGGTTCAGATATGACCGCATGGTCTCCTTCTTCTTATCAAGGTAACCAGAGCTGGGAATATTATCCGCAACGTTTGCGATATCCGACTTCTATGAACAATGCAGACCCGTCAGGATTTGCACAAGCATTGGAGAAATTAGGTGGTGCTAACACAACTATGACTCCGCTCTGGTGGGCAATCCATTAAGTAAATAAATAACCATCACCCAGCCCTGCAATAGGGGCTGGGTGATAATTACTAATCTTATAAAAACTATTTTAGTAGCGAATACTGTACAATAACAGTAGAATGTGAGGGTGAGTATATGGAAATACGAGCCTATATTATGGATAGTAATTATCATTAAGGACAAACTCTCCCGGCTCTTGCGATAAGGGCCGGGAGAAATTGTGTTTATAAGAATATGTTGTACCTTGTTTCATTCCCTCTACACGCAGCGAAGGAGGAAGTTAAGTACGAAAATAACTCCACAAATACTTGGTCAAGTAAAAGTCAATCCCTATATTT
>DWYO01000143.1 GCA_019118725.1 Candidatus Parabacteroides intestinavium
AACACAATGCAAATGTATAGGGTTTCTGGAATTTCTACAAATAAATAAGCAAGAAAATTTCCTATATTAATGTTATTTAGCAGATTATCCGGATTTAAAACATGTTTTTACAACATAATTCTTGCTATCCGGGGATGTCCCCAATTTATGCCTATCTTTGATGATAAAGATGCCTATCTTTGTTTCCGTTTATGCCTATCTTTCCGGACAAAGATAGGCATAAATATTTCGGAAAAAGGGCCGGTTATTTTGCTATTTGCGAGAAAGAGCGTACATTTGGGCACATTAAATAAGCAAATATGGGAGTTGTAATAGGTATTGATGTAGGCGGAAGTACGACCAAAGTCGTTGGTATCGCCAATGATAAGATTTGTAATCCGATGTTTGTGCGGGCAACCGATCCGGTCGCTTCGCTCTTTGGCGCATTGGGTAAGTATCTTTATGATAACGGTATTCCGCTTTCAAGTGTAGATAAGATTTTATTGACGGGTGTAGGAAGCGCTTACATTACCCAACCGCTTTATGGCCTGCCCACGGCCCGCGTGGACGAGTTCTTGGCCAACGGATTGGGAGCGCAATTCAGAACTCGTCTGGATAAACTGATTGTGGTCAGTATGGGGACAGGAACCTCTTTTGTCCGCGTGAAAGATAATGATGTCCAGCATATCGGAGGCGTAGGTATCGGCGGTGGCACGATTTTAGGGCTCTCCCGCCTGTTGCTCAAGACGCAGGATTTCAAGCAAATCATCGAACTGGCCTTGAAAGGTAGTCTGGAAACCATCGACCTCCGCATCAAGGATATCTGTAATCGCCCGTTACCCGGACTTCCGCTCAATGCAACGGCCTCCATCTTCGGAAAAGCGGCCGCTAACGCCAAGCAGGAAGATATCGCGGCCGGTATCGTACACATGGTGCTGCAGACCATCGGGCAAGCGGCTATTCTCTCTTCGCTGAATTCGGATATCAATGATTTCGTGCTTATCGGAAATCTTACCCGGATGCCACAATGCAATGAAACATTTCCTTCGTTAGAGAAAATGTTCCAAAAACGTTTTCTGATTCCGGAGTTCGCGGAATACCGTACAGCTATCGGTGCGGCTCTCGCTTACATCCAGGGTAAGGAATGTGAGGAGATTTTGCCATGAACAGGAAATGGAAGAAAGGACTACGTATCACTCTAATCGCAATCTTCTCGCTCTTGTTTTTACTCTTGTCGGGCATTGCGATCATCATCAATTTTGTATTCACGCCTGAAAAACTGACCCCGGTCGTGCTAAAAACGGCCAATCAGGCGTTGGATGCCAAATTGGATATGAAAAGCGTGGAACTGACCTTCTTCTCTACTTTCCCGCACTTCGGATTGAAATTGACGGAAGGTTCGTTGGTATCGAAAGCGATTAACGATACGCTATGGCAAAAGACCGACTCGTTGCTCTCTTTCAGGAAATGCGTGTTGGTGGTTAATCCGATGGATTATCTGAACAAGCAAAAAATCAGCTTGAATTATCTTTTGCTGGATAGCGTTTCTGTTTATGCGCATGTAACTCAAGAAGGCAAAGCGAATTGGGACATCGCCCAGGTTGATACTACTTCTACGGAGCAGGCCGATACGACCTCGGCTACCCTCCCCCTTGCCGGTGGAATAGACATACGCCGGGTAGAGTTCCGGCGCACTAACCTTACCTTTGATGACCGGAATACGCGCATCTATGCTGATTTGCAGGATGCCAATCTCTTGTTGAAAGCGGCTCTGCGCAAGGAAGGGCTGGTGCTCTCTTTGGATTTCGACAATAAGAACATTATCTTTTGGCAAGACGGGAAATTGCTTCTCCGAAGGATGGCCACCCGACTGAATACGAAATTAGGATTGAATCGGAAAGAACGTAAATTGGTGTTGAAAGATACACGTTTTACGGTAAATGGTATTGATTTGGACGTGAACGGCTCATTGTGCCGGGATTCGGTTCAGCGTGCTCTGGATATAGATATTACCTATGGCCTGCATGCCCCCTCATTAGAGACGGTACTCCGGATGATTCCGGAATCCATATTGAAAAAAGAGAAGGTGTCTGCCCAGGGTGAAGTCATCCTGAATGGAACTATCCGCGGATTATATGGGAAAAAGCTGATGCCAAAGGCTACCTTGAAAGTGCAGATTAACAAAGCTTCTGCTAAATACGAACGTTTGCCTTATGGTATAGATAATTTCACGGCTGATTTTTATGGTGAATTGGACCTGATGCGCCGGCAACCCTCGTTTGCCGATTTGAAGATATTCCATTTCCAAGGTGCGCATACCGATATCCTGGCTGATGCCAAGGTGGACGATTTGCTGGGAGACCCGCAAATAACCCTGAATACCCAATCGGTTGTGGACGTAACGGCTCTATCCCAAACCTTTCCGTTGCAAGAGGGAGTCCGCATCAATGGGAAATTGGACGCTGACCTGCGTCTGAAGTGCAAGCTCTCTTCCATAAAGAACCGAGATTTAGGCCGCATCAAATTGGCCGGGAAATTGAACATGGAGGGGTTGGCCTTGCAGGATTCCGCCCGCGATTTCCAATTCACGGGTGATGCCTCGCTGGGATTCTTCGGGAATGAGGTATTGGGTGCCAAAGGAGAAATCCGTCAGATGAACCTGCACTATGGGGACATCAATGCCGCTCTGGATAAATTCACGGCTACCATAAAGAGCACCAATCCGCAAGATACGACCCGCATTGTCGATATGGAATGCAAACTCAATATGGAACGCCTGAAAGCCTCGATGACAGATTCCTTGAAGATGTTCTGCAAGAAGACCTCGGCAACAATTCATCTGCAACCTTCCGAGCGGAATCCGATGCGTCCGTTGGTGAATCTCTCGTTAGAAGCTGATACCCTCTTCGGGAAGATGGGCGAGACAACCGCCGGAATGAACCGGGCGGGATTTGCCGTAAAGGGCGAACAGATCCGGGATTCACTTTGGAATCCGAAAGGCATTATCGGATTCAACCGGTTGCGCTTGAAAACTCCGGACTTGGCATTGCCTATCGTAATGGCTAAAACCGCCGTAACCGTAGGAAACCGGAAGATTGAACTGAAAAATGCTACCCTACGGATCGGACGTTCCGACATTACGGCCAGCGGAGCCGTACACAATCTTTATGCGGCTATGAAACATCACACGCGATTAAAGGCTAATTTATCGCTCTCTTCGCGTAACCTGGATTGCAATCAGTTGATTCGCGCGTTCTCTTCGCCTACCGATACACTCGAAATAGAGGCCGACACGACTTCTACCGATTTGAGTCTCTTTGTCATTCCTAAGACCTGGGATTTTGAATTGCAGACCAACCTGAAGCGTGTCCGTTATGGCAAAATGTTGTTCGAAAACGTGCAGGGAGCTGTAGATGTGCGTGACCAAGCCGTGCATTTAAAGAACTTGAGCATGGTTGGTATGGATGCCAAAATGCGTTCCACCCTGGTTTATCATGCGGCCGATAAGGAAAAAGGATATGCCGGATTTGACCTCCATCTGGATGATGTCAACATCGGTGAATTGGTCAACTTCATTCCGTCATTGGATTCCATGGTGCCGATGCTCCGCTCGTTTAAGGGCTATGTCAAATTTGATGTTGCGGCTGAGTCGGTCGTTGATTCGACCCTCAACATCCAGATTCCTACGCTCCGTTCGGCCATTCACCTGGAAGGAGATAGTCTGGTATTGATGGATGGCGAGACTTTTGCCGAGATTTCCAAGATGCTGCTCTTCAAAAACAAGGAAAGGAATGTGTTCGACCATATTGCGGTCAACATCACCGTTGAGGACGGAAATGTAACGGTTTATCCGTTCTTGGTCGAGATAGACCGCTATCGTGCAGCCGTCGGGGGAACTCAGGATCTGGATATGAACTTCCAATACCATATATCCATCCTCAAATCGCCCGTTCCCTTTAAATTGGGACTGAACATCACCGGAAATCTGGACGATATGAAATTCCGGCTTGGAAAAGCCAAATATAAAGATGCGGTCACTCCGGTAGAGATCCGGAAAGTAGACAGCACCCGAACCAATTTAGGCATCCAGATTGTTCAAGACTTCCGGAGAATACTGGAACGAGGCAGGCAATGAATAGGAGCCTTATAAAATAAAATCCACCGAGGAATGGGGCAGTAAACCCTGTATCTCGGTGGATTTTTATTTATAGCTATATACCTCCTGCTCCAACAAATAGCGGTAATTGTAAACATGCATCAAAGGATAGAGAAGGCTCCTTATCCAAGCGATAGGATCTTCTTCATACGTATAAAACAACGTGTGGCGATACTTCACGAACAGACGTGTCATCTTCAGCAAAGAGAGTAAACCGGGAGTACACTCGCATTCCAGCAGCTTCAGGCAATCTTTGTACACCTCTTTATCTGATTCTATGTTTCTCAGATATTCCAATCGCGGAAGGAATTGCCATCTCAGGTACTTTTTCATTCGTCTGTAATTGCGCACAGACCATCCCAAGATAAACAGACCGTTTCCCATCTTCCTTGTGCGGTGCTTATCCGGCACTATGTAGGTATCAGAAGTCCTATTCCGCCGCTGATGTACCAACTCCTCATTCACCATAACTATACTATCAAATGCCGCTGCAGTTATGCTAAGTATCACATCGTAATACGTACGGGTATAGATTTCCCCTTGAGGATATACCCGATCGAGCAACTCGCGTTTGAACAAGAGTGTATGACCTGGCAAAGAAGCATACATTAGGCGGATCAATCCGATGTTAGGGCATCGTTTGTCGTAATTCAGCGGTATATTACTTTCTGTACTGAAGGGCACCGAACGACAAGTGCAGAGCAGGTTATCACCAATTGCCTCCATTTGCCGTTCA
>DWYO01000144.1 GCA_019118725.1 Candidatus Parabacteroides intestinavium
AAGTGGAGCTCAAGCGTAGTAGCAGAATTTTCTATCCCGAATAAATTTTTTCAAAAAAAACGGGATTTTAGTTTAGGAACTTCTTCCATCTCGCTTGTCATATAATAAAAAGCGTGGGAACCGTTATTGAATCACTGCATTGAGGTTCTGGACGATCATAGAGGAAATCCCACGCTTTTAGTTGGTGTGATAAATTTATGAGCTATGGACGAATACAGGACATATCCTTTGATAGAAGAATTGCTTTCGCGTTATTGCCAAGGCGATGTAACGGATGAGGAGCGGGAAAAAGTAGAAAAATGGATAGGAGAATCGGATGAACATTATAATATGGCCCGTCAACTTTTTTTACTTTATCTGGCGTCCGGCACGCTGGATATGACCCGGCGTGTGGATTCCGAAAAAGCATTCCGCAGGGTGAAGCTTCGTATGCGTTCCAAGAGATTGAGAATCCTGTGGCTCCAAGGGCAACGCATTGCCGCTATCTTATTTATTCCTTTGCTGATCGCCTACTTGGTTGAATTGTTTGCACCGGGTGAGAATAGCTTGCGTATGCTGGAGGTACGGACTAATCCGGGTATGACGACCCGGCTGGTGTTGCCGGACGGAACCAAGGTGTGTCTGAATTCGGAGTCCTCCCTTGTGTATCCAGAACGGTTCGAGGGGACTTCCAGACAGGTCCGCCTCCAAGGGGAAGCTTTTTTTGAGGTGACTCGGAATCCGGACCAACGTTTTGTGGTTCAGACACCACATGATGCACAGATAGAGGTTTTGGGCACCTCTTTTAATGTAGAAACCTTTGCGCACGATTCGTTTATATCCACCACGTTGATAACTGGGAAAGTGAATTTTGCCACGGATACCCGGAATTTTAGTTTGCATCCCGGTGAGAAGTTAGTTTATAATGTGAAGAACTGTCAGGCGGATATTTATCAGACTACCGGTGAACCGGAAACTTCTTGGAGGGACGGGAAGATTGTTTTCCGGAATACTCCGTTTGACGAGGCGTTACGTATGTTGGAGAAACGATACCATGTGGAATTTGTCATAACAAATACCCAATATAAGAAAGACGCGTTTACAGGTTCGTTTACGAGCCAGCGTTTAGAGCGTATCCTGGAAGTATTTAGAATGTCTTCAGGAATTAACTGGCGTTATCTTTCTTCGGAAGATAAGATGGATGAGAAAAGTAAAATTGAAATCTATTAAAAACGGAATGGCTATGGAGATGCTACCACCAGAAATGAAAACATTCGGATAAATAGTGGCGTATCTATCCGAATGAAATGAAGTTAACCGAAAGCAAGTCTGTTTGGCGACAAGACTTGCCTGCAAATCATTTTTTATCACTTAAAATCACAACAAAGTTATGAAAAAAATAAATATCACCCAATATATAAAGGAGCGAAAGCTTCTTGGGTTAACTTTAGAAAAAATACCATTAAGTATGAAGCTATCATTTATCTTTATGGTTAGTTCTGTGGGTCTGGCGAATGCAGTAGGTAGCTATGCGCAAGAAACACGGATCAGTTTAAATGCTGAGAATAAGACGGTGCAAGAGGTATTGGATCAGATAGAGGAAAAAAGTGATTTTTCATTCTTTTACAATAACCGGCATGTCGATTTAAACCGGAGGGTAACGGTATCTGTGGATAATGCCGATATATTTAAGGTATTGGATACAGTATTTATCGGAACAAATGTAGTTTACTCTGTAGTGGATAACCGTATAGTCCTTTCTTTAAAAAACGAATTCCCCACGATAGCCCAAAATGTGGTACGGATTATGGGAACCGTTGTTGATGCAACTGGTACACCGGTAATCGGGGCTAATGTAGCTGTGAAAGGAACCACTAACGGAACAATAACCGATATGGAAGGCCGATTCTCCTTGGAGGTAGAATTGGGTGCAACATTAGAAGTATCTTACATCGGATATTTGACTCAAGCGATCAAAGTGAACTCGAAAGACAATTTATCCATTACCTTGAAGGAAGACACGAAGGCCTTGGATGAAGTGGTGGTTGTAGGGTATGGAACGCAGAAGAAAGCTAATTTGACAGGGGCAATAGATGTCATTGATAAAGAGAGTATTTCTCAACGTTCTTCCGGCAATCTGTCACAATCCATACGAGGTTTGGCTCCAAGTATGAATTTCTCATTGAATTCTGCTGGATTCCAGCCGGGCGCAGATATGTCGGTTTCAATACGAGGTATGGGGTCATTAAATGGGGGAAGTCCATATGTTTTGATTGACGGTTTTCCAGGGGATATGAATTTACTTAACCCTGAGGATGTTGAGTCGATTTCAATATTGAAAGATGCGGCTGCATCTGCCATATATGGTGCAAGAGCTCCGTATGGCGTTATTTTGATAACAACGAAGAAAGGCAAAAAAAATGAAAAAATGAGTATCTCATATTCTGGAATGATGATGATTAACTCACCTCAAAAATTACCCCAAATGCTTGATTCCTATACATATTCAAGAGTGCAAAATGAAGCAGGACAGAATTTAGGCGGATCTCCAATGAGTAACGATGCAATTGATCGGATAATAGCTTTTCAAAATAAGGATTGGGATGAATTAAGAAGATTAATACCTAATTATCCGGAAGGTGCTGATATTACATCCGGAGCATATCCTAGTGGAGAATATTGGGATAGTGCTAATCTGAATTATGCTAATAATGATTGG
>DWYO01000145.1 GCA_019118725.1 Candidatus Parabacteroides intestinavium
AATTTTAGGCATAGAATTTATTTGTGAATGTATTATCAATGCTCGATTGCCAATTTTTATTTTTAAAGAAAAACGCACGATTATGCACTGATTAAGTATTGATTTATTACTTTTGTCCCAAAATTTCGGCAAATGAGTTACAATTGGAATACAAGGACTGAATTATTGTTAGGACAAGAGCGTGTCCGTCAACTTCATGATAGTCATGTGCTGGTTGTTGGATTAGGAGGCGTGGGGGCCTATGCAGCTGAGCAGATTTGCCGTGCCGGAATAGGACTGATGACAATAGTAGACGCAGATACGGTAAACGAAAGTAATTTAAACCGTCAGCTTCCGGCTTTGCATTCCACTTTGGGCAAACCTAAAGCTGAAATCATGGCTGCGCGTTTGAAAGACATCAATCCGGAACTGAAACTTACCGTAATCCATGAGTTTCTGCGAGACGAACGTACGGAAGAAATCTTGGATTTAGCGCGATATGATTTTATAGTAGATGCGATTGATTCCGTCAGTCCCAAAGTTTTTTTACTTTATCACGCTTTTCAGCGCCACATTCCCATAATTTCATCCATGGGAGCAGGAGCCAAGTTGGATCCAAGCCAGATCTGCATAGCAGATATTTCGAAAACGATAAATTGCGCTTTGGCAAAAGTAGTCCGTAAACGGTTACGGGGCATGGGTATCTCAAAAGGAATTCCAACGGTATTCTCGAAAGAGATAGCCAATCCCGATGCTGTTATTGAAGTAGATAATGAACAATGCAAACGTACAACAACAGGAACTGTTTCCTATATGCCGGCAATGTTCGGTTGTTATTTGGCGGGATATGTGATTAATAATGTGGGAAAGTCGAAAGTCGGAAGTCGGAAGTTAGAAATTAGAAATTAGAAATCGGATGCGAGAAGTTGGAAGGTATCATCTTCTAACGCCTATCTACAAAATTCTATCTTCTAAATTCTTAAAAAGATAAATATATGATAACAGCAAAAGGAATAACCAAAAGTTTCGGAGCTTTGCAGGTCTTAAAAGGAATCGACCTGGAGATCAATAAGGGCGAAGTCGTGTCGATTGTCGGCCCAAGCGGTGCCGGGAAGACTACATTGCTTCAGATTCTTGGTACCTTAGATTCTCCGGATAGTGGCACTTTGCTGATTAACGGGACGAATGTTCAACAATTGTCTGAGCGTCAATTATCCGCATTTCGGAATAAGAATATCGGATTTGTATTTCAGTTCCACCAGCTGCTCCCTGAATTTACAGCTTTGGAAAATGTGATGATTCCGGCATTGATCGCACAGGAAAAAGCCTCTGTAGCCGAGAATCGGGCGAAAGAGATATTGGATTTCCTTAAGTTAAGCGACCGAATGGCCCATAAACCAGCGGAACTTTCGGGTGGAGAAAAACAACGTGTAGCGGTGGCCCGGGCTTTGATCAATCACCCGGCGGTGATTCTGGCCGATGAACCTTCTGGTAGTTTGGATTCGCGGCATAAGGAAGAATTGCACGCTCTATTTTTTGAATTACGCGATAAAATGAATCAGACATTTGTTATTGTCACGCATGATGAACAATTAGCGGCCAATACCGACCGGACGATTCATATTAAAGACGGATTAGTGGTAAGTTATTAGATATGGCAAACAAGGAAAGAGTAACATTTGGTAGCAAACTCGGTGTCATACTGGCCACCGTAGGGTGCGCCGTCGGGTTAGGAAGCATTTGGCGTTTTCCCTATATGGTAGGAGAAAATGGAGGAGCAGCTTTTTTATTGGTATTTATAATCTGTACGATTCTGCTCGGGCTTCCGATCATGATTACGGAGTTTTTCATCGGCCGGCATTCGCGTAGCAATGCGGCTGGTGCTTTCAAGGTCCTGGCTCCCGGGACCAAATGGTCGCTGATTGGCTATAACGGAGTCTTGGCGGCATTCTTGATTTTAGGGTTCTATTCCGTGGTATCCGGATGGACCTTAGAGTATATTTGGCAAGCCATGACCGGATCACTGGAAGGAAAAACCGCAGCTGAGTTTACAGAAGATTTCCATGCCTTTTCTTCCAGCATTTTCCGCCCGATATTTTGGATGATTGTGTTTGTGGTATTAACTCATGTCATTATTGTATTCGGTGTGGAGAAGGGAATAGAAAGAGCTTCGAAAATTATGATGCCGGCTCTGTTTCTTATCCTTATCCTGCTATGTGTGCGGTCAGTCACATTACCCAACGTATCAGAAGGACTTAACTTTTTCTTCAAACCGGACTTCGGGAAAATCACCTCATCCGTCGTGTTGAGCGCTATGGGACAGACCTTTTTCTCATTGAGCATCGGTATGGGATGTTTGATTACGTACGCATCCTACTTTGGGAAAGAGACCAACTTACAGACAACCGCCATCGAGGTAACCGTATTGAACACATTGGTCGCATTATTGGCCGGTGTAATGGTCTTCCCGGCCGTATTCAGTTTTGGCATAGAGCCGACCGTTGGTCCGGAACTGGTATTCATCACCCTGCCCAATATTTTCGAGCAATTGCCTTTCGGAAGTTTGTGGTCGTTTGTCTTTTTCATTCTGTTGGCTTTGGCCGCACTAACCTCTACCATATCTTTACATGAGGTCTCTACGGCTTATATCCATGAAGAGTATCACATGAGCCGGAATAAAGCGGCGTGGATCGTTTCAATCGGAGTCATACTTATCGGAGCTATCTGCTCACTTTCCTTCGGGGTATTGAAAGAGTTTACAATCGGCGGATTGATCATCTTTGATGCCCTTGATTTTTTAACCGCTAAAATTATGATGCCTTTGGGAGGAATGATGATCTGCATTTTTGTGGGAACGCGGATAGAGAAGAAAGTATTGAAGGAAGAATTGACCAACAAAGGGAGCATACCTTTCTATTTCTTCAACACCTACGCTTTCTTCATTAAGTATCTGGCCCCGGTCGCTATCGGAGTCATATTCTTGAATGAGTTGGGAATCTTTAAATAATTACAAATTACAAATTACGAATTACAAGTCACAAAGAAGAGCATGGTCTTTTTATACATTTGTAATTCGAAACTAAATACGCTTATGTCTCTAAAGAAATTGATGACGCCAAGTTTTGCTTATATCTTGGCCGCTAATTTTCTACTTTATTTCGCATTTTATCTGATTTTGCCTATTCTTGCCTTTTACTTACAAGAAGAATTTGGAGCAGGAAAAACAATGATCGGATTCGTATTGTCTTGCTACACGATAGCCTGCTTGTGTATCCGCCCGTTCTCCGGATATTTACTGGATACCTTTGCCCGCAGGCCTCTTTATTTGCTGGCATATATTGCGTTTGTGGCTATCTTTGGCGGATATATCTTAGCGACAAGCCTGACCCTCTTCATCGCACTCCGCATCGTCCAGGGCCTGGCCTTCGGAATGGTAACGGTCGCGGGTAATACGATTGTTATCGATATCTTACCTTCCGCCCATCGCGGAGAAGGCATAGGATATTATGGACTGGCGAACAACATCGCCATGAGCTTCGGCCCCATGATCGGATTGTTCATGCACAATACCTGCTCGTATGCGTTCATCTTCACCTGTGCCTTGATCTCCGGTGTATTGGGATTCTTCATGGCCTACCTGGTCAAGACACCTTATAAGGCCCCGGTCCAACGGATACCCATCTCACTGGACCGCTTCTTCCTGAAGAAAGGCATTTGGGCGGGTATAGCCTTACTGATGCTTTCCATCCCTTACGGTATGACAACAACATACGTGGCAATGTATGCAAAGGAAATCGGGATTGAGGTAAACTCCGGCCTATACTTTACGTTTATGGCAATCGGACTGGCCGTATCTCGTATGTTCTCCGGCAAACAGGTAGACAAAGGTCGTGTTACCCTGGTGATTACCTTAGGAATGTATTTGGCCACCATCACCTTCTTCATGCTTTCCGCATTGCATCTGATCCGGGAATGGAGTCCGGCGTTCAGTTCCTATCTCTATATAGGTATCGCGTTAGCGCAGGGTATCGCTTTCGGAACGATGTTCCCGGCATTCAATACGTTGTTTGTCAATCTGGCACATCACAATCAGCGCGGTACGGCGACCTCCACCTATCTGACCAGCTGGGACGTGGGTATCGGTATCGGACTGATGATCGGAGGTAGCCTAGCCCAATCGTTCGGAGGTTTTGAATATGCTTACTTGTTCGGAGCTTGCCTGACGGTAGTCTCTACGTTGTTCTTCATTCTTAAGGCAGGGCCGCATTTTAATAGGGAAAAGTTAAGATAACTCCTTTAATAAACACAATACAAAAAGGATGAAAATAGTTGCAGATAATACCATCCCTTTCCTGAAAGGTATAGCCGAGCCGGAGGCTGAGATCCGTTATTTACCGGCAAAAGGGTTTACCCCGGAAGCAATTCGTGATGCGGATGTGTTGATAGTCCGTAGCATTGACAAATGCACCCCGGAGCTTTTAGCGGGCAGTTCCGTGAAGCTAATCACTACAGCTACAATTGGTTTCGATCATATCGACACACACTATTGCGAATCGCATAGTATAGTATGGAAGAATGCGCCCGGATGCAATGCGCCTTCCGTGGCCCAATATGTGTTCTCCTCCTTACTTACGCTGGCTTTGCGCCGGGGTGAGCGATTGGAAGGGAAGACCCTGGGGATCGTAGGCGTGGGCCATGTCGGAAAAGAGATCGAGAAACTGACCCGGATTTTTGGGATGAAGGTACTCCGGAATGACCCGCCTCGTGCAGAGAAGGAAGGTCCGGACGGATTCGTTTCGCTGGAACAATTGACGGAAGAGGCGGATATTCTCACCTTACATGTACCTTTCACGAGAGAAGGAAAGTACCCGACCTATCACCTGGCGGATGCCTCTCTTTTCCGGAACGTACGGAAAGGATGCTGGTTTATCAATAGTTGTCGGGGAGCGGTGCATGACACCTCGGCACTTTTAGAGGCCAAGTCTTCCGGCATATTCGCGGAAATCATTTTGGATTGTTGGGAGAATGAGCCGAATATCGATACGGATTTGTTGCGTGAGGTTTCTATTGCGACCCCACATATTGCCGGGTTCTCAGCAGATGGCAAGGCTACAGCCACCCGGATGTGCCTGAAAGCGATTGAGCGTTTTTTCGGTATTCGCTTCTCACGTTTACCGGAGGTCGTTCCGCCCGCTCCACTTCGACCGGTCATTGATCTGAATGAATTCGCGGACCATCGCATTGAACGGGCTTTCCTCCGGACATTCGATCCGGAATCGGTAGACTGGTTGTTACGCCAAGAACCAGACTCGTTCGAATATTTGCGGAACCATTACGCACATCCACGCGAGCCCAAAGCCTATCAGGTGATACATGCCCGTCCGGAAGAGCGGGACATCTTGCAAGCCATTGGATTTAAGCTCTCTGACCCAACAGAATAAGCCCTTGAAAAAGTTAGGCATAAACGCAAGAAAAGTTAGGCATAAACGTTGGCAAAGTATACGATCTTTTCCTCCGAAGATGCCTATCTTTTTTTCAGGGCATCAGATAAAATCCGGGAAGCACCAGCTTCAAGTGAAATTAAATAAAGAAATATTTCCTTATAGTGTTGCTTTGATTCTATAATTAACTTACCTTTGCAATACATTTGAATACTTTGACAAGATAAATCTATAAACACAATTAAATAACTTAAATTATTATCTTATGTGGTTACTTAATTCTTCTATCGGGAGGAAACTGATAATGAGTATATCAGGTCTCTTCCTCATTCTGTTTTTATTGTTCCACCTGTGTATGAACATCGCGGCGGTATTCTCCGGCGAGGCTTACAACATGGTTTGTGAGCTGCTGGGTACAAACTGGTACGCATTGCTTGGTACACTGGTGCTGGCAGCCGGTGTGGTAGTCCACTTCGTGTATGCTATTATCCTGACGTTGCAGAACCGTCGTGCCCGTGGTAATGACCGGTATGCGACAAGCGCCCGCCCGAAAGGCGTAGAATGGGCTTCACAGAACATGTTCGTTCTGGGAGTGATCGTCATTTTAGGTTTGATCCTGCACCTGACTCACTTCTGGGCTAACATGATGTTGGCGGAACTGGCCGGCATTCACGGAGATATCGCTCCGACGGATGGCGCAGCGTTCATCAACTTCTATTTCCAGGGTAATATCGTGAACACGGTATTGTATTTGATCTGGTTTGCCGCTCTTTGGTTCCACCTGACCCACGGTTTTTGGTCAGCTATCCAGACCTTAGGCTGGAACAACAACATCTGGTTGAGCCGTTGGGAATGCATCTCTAAATGGGTAGCAACCATCATCTGCGGTTTGTTCGCTATCATTACGATTATCTTCTATATTAATGGTGTAGGAGCATAAATTAAGTAGACAAGGCTTCAGTAAACAAGTGGGCAAGACTCCAATAAACAAAATTACAGGTTACAACCTCGTCAACTTGTCAACTCGTATCCTTGTTAACTGCATCTAAATTAAAAAACTAAAGAAATATGGCAGAAATTAATTCTAAAATACCTCAAGGCCCGTTGGCTGAGAAGTGGACAAATTATAAAGCTCACCAGAAATTGGTGAACCCTGCTAACAAGCGTCGTCTGGACATTATTGTAGTCGGTACCGGTCTGGCTGGTGCCTCTGCGGCTGCTTCTTTGGCAGAAATGGGATTCAACGTATTGAACTTCTGTATTCAGGACTCTCCGCGCCGTGCACACTCTATCGCGGCTCAGGGAGGTATCAATGCGGCTAAGAATTATCAGAACGATGGCGACTCGGTTTATCGTTTGTTCTATGATACTATTAAAGGTGGAGACTATCGTGCACGCGAAGCAAACGTATATCGTCTGGCCGAAGTTTCCAATAACATTATCGACCAGTGCGTAGCGCAGGGTGTTCCTTTCGCACGTGAATATGGCGGTTTGCTGGATAACCGTTCGTTCGGTGGTGCTCAGGTATCACGTACGTTCTATGCCCGTGGCCAGACGGGTCAGCAATTGCTTTTGGGTGCTTATTCGGCATTGAGCCGTCAGATCGGTAAGGGTAAGGTGAAGATGTATACCCGCCACGAAATGCTGGATGTTGTATTGGTAGACGGTCGTGCACGTGGTATCATCACCCGTAATCTGATCACCGGTAAAATTGAGCGTTATGCAGCTCATGCCGTAGTTGTGGCAACAGGTGGTTATGTAAATACCTTCTTCTTGTCTACCAACGCTATGGCATCTAATGGTTCTGCGGCTTGGCAATGCTACAAGAAGGGCGCTTACTTTGCTAATCCTTGTATGGTACAGATTCACCCGACTTGTATTCCGGTGAAAGGCGACTTCCAGTCTAAATTGACTTTGATGTCTGAATCTTTGCGTAATGATGGTCGTATCTGGGTTCCGAAGAAGCTGGAAGATGCGAAGGCATTGCAGGCAGGTACAAAGAAAGGTAAAGATATTCCGGAAGAAGACCGCGACTATTATTTGGAACGTCGTTATCCGGCATTCGGAAACTTGGTTCCTCGTGACGTAGCTTCACGTGCCGCTAAGGAGCGTTGCGATGCAGGTTATGGCGTAAACAATACAGGCCGTGCCGTATTCTTGGACTTCTCTGAGGCTATCGGTCGTCTGGGCAAGGAAGTGGTTAAGCAGAAATACGGTAACCTGTTCGATATGTACGAAGAAATTACCGATGATAATCCATACGAAACTCCGATGATGATCTACCCGGCATTGCACTACTCAATGGGTGGTCTGTGGGTTGACTATGAATTGATGACTTCTATCCCGGGCTTGTTCGCTATCGGTGAGGCTAACTTCTCTGACCACGGTGCTAACCGTCTGGGTGCTTCAGCTTTGATGCAAGGTTTGGCCGATGGTTATTTCGTATTGCCTTATACGATTCAGAATTACTTGTCAGACCAGATTCAGGTTCCGCGCTTCAGCACTGACCTGCCGGAATTTGAAGAAGCTGAAAAGCATATCCAGGAACGTATCAACAAACTGATGAACATCAAGGGTAAAGAGACGGTTGACTCAATCCACAAACGTCTGGGACATATCATGTGGGAACACATCGGTATGGCACGCGATGAAAAGGGATTGCAGGAAGCTATCTCGATGTTGAAAGACCTGAAGAAAGAATTCTGGAGCAACGTCTTCATCCCGGGTTCGGGCAATGACCAGAACACGGAGCTGGAAAAAGCTTTGCGTGTGGCCGACTTCCTCGAAATAGGTGAGTTGATGGCACGCGATGCGCTGAATCGTGCAGAGTCTTGTGGCGGACATTTCCGTGTAGAACATCAGACGGAAGAGGGCGAAGCTCTTCGTCACGATGATAAATTCATGTACGTAGCTTGCTGGCAATATCAAGGCGAGGACAAAGATCCGGTTATGTTGAAGGAAGATCTGAACTATCAGTTCGTAACTCCGCAGACACGTAATTACAAGAAGTAATAACATCAATTTCAAAACGTAGAAAAATATGGATAAAGATATAAAAGTCACCCTAAAGGTTTGGCGTCAGAGAGGTCCGAAAGAAAAAGGACAATTTGAGACTTACCCGATGGAAATCCACCAAAGCGTTTCTTTCCTGGAAATGTTGGATATCTTGAACGAACGCTTGGTGAAAGAAGGTAAAGAGCCTATCGTATTCGATCACGATTGCCGCGAGGGTATCTGCGGTATGTGCTCTTTGTATGTGAATGGCCATCCGCACGGACCGGCTACCGGAGCAACAACTTGCCAGCTCTATATGCGCCGTTTCCATGATGGCGAGACAATCACTATCGAACCGTGGCGTTCAGCCGGATTCCCGGTTATCCGCGACTTGATGGTAGACCGTTCGGCTTACGACAAGATCATGCAAGCCGGTGGTTTCGTATCTGTTAATACGGGTGGCGTACCTGATGCCAATGCTATTCCTATCCCGAAGAAAGATGCGGATCTGGCTATGGATGCCGCAGCTTGTATCGGATGTGGTGCGTGTGCCGCAGCTTGTAAGAATGGTTCAGCTATGCTGTTCGTTTCCGCTAAGGTCAGCCAGTTGGCTTTGCTTCCGCAAGGTCGTGTTGAGGCTGCCCGCCGTGCCAAAGCTATGGTGGCGAAGATGGACGAACTGGGCTTCGGTAACTGTACGAATACCCGCGCCTGCGAGATGGAGTGCCCGAAGAATATCTCGGTTAGCAACATTGCTCGCCTGAATCGTGAATTCTTGAAAGCTAAGCTGAAAGACTAATCACATAAGATTTCTTTGACTAGAAAGAGTCTTGCCTGAATGGGCAGGGCTCTTTTTTTGTTTTTCTATAAACGATGGCAAATTCCTTGCCAAAATTATTTGCCATACAACAAATCTTCGTAACTTTAGCCCCCAAGAAACGGTTAAATGTTATATTTAGTGCTATAAATTCAATATTTCATTGCTATTAAGTTGACATTGCACTTGTTGGAGAAAGGTAAACACATCAACTTGATAATAACTGATTGTTTGATTAATAAAATAGTTATATGAGATTTTTTTTGACTCTATTGCTGGCAGCAGGCATGTGGCTGTCAGCTAATGCACAGAAAGATGCGACATATTGGAATAAGATGGCAGACGGTATGTCGCAGGCTCTTATTGATAAGTTTTGGGGAGCTAATTTCGAAGGATATGCAGACCGTTATTATTTTAACTACGGCAGCAACCTTTCGAATATGACAACAAATCATTATTGGCCACAGGCACATGCCATGGATGTGCTAGTCGATGCCTATATGCGCACAGGAGAAAAGCGATATAAGGAACTGTTCCCCTTGTGGTGGAATGGCGCACCACGCTATAATTTCGCAGGCAAGATGAATCCGAAAGATGCATGGTGGAATGTCTTTGTGGATGATATGGAATGGATTGTTTTAGCCCAGATCCGCATGTGGGAGTCAACCGGTAATAAGATGTATATCAACAAAGCCCGCCAGATGTATGACGATTGGATTTGGCCGACTTGGGGACCTGAGAATGAGTTTCCTTGGTATGGTGGCATCACGTGGAAGACCGATGTTGAGAAAAGTAAGAATGCCTGTTCTAACGGACCTGCAGCATTGATAGCCGCACGCCTTTATCGTTTCTTTGACCAGGCTAAGTTTAAGGGCGGCAAAGCTAAGGAGGCCTATTTGAACGAAGCTATCAAGATTTACACCTGGGAGAAGAACTTTTTGTTTGATCGCAAAACGGGTGCTGTCTACGATAATATCAACCGGAAAGGCGAGATCCAGAAAAATTGGATTTTCACTTATAATATAGGCACATTCTTAGGCGCCGCACATGAATTATTCCTGATTACAGGGGACAAACAGTATTTGGATGATGCGGTTTTGGCAGCAAGCTATGTAACAGACCATATGACACAGAACGGAGTCCTTCCGGACGCGCCATCGGGTGACGGGGGATTGTTCCACGGAATATTCTTCCGCTATTTTGTTAAGCTAATTAACGAAGAAGCTTTAGATACGACAATTCGCAAGAAATTCCACGATTACCTAACCTCTCTTGCTACCATTATGGCTGAACAGGGAGTAAATCACAATACCATGTTGTATGCGGGCCGTTGGCGCAATGCTCCTGCTGATGACGAGCCTGTCGGTTTAACCCCACACCTTACTGGTTGCATGTTGATGGAAGCGATGTGTGTACTTAAACCTTTGAATAAATAATACAAAGCAAGAGATGAAAAAATATACCTTAAAAACATGGATAGCAGGAATGCTTATGACATCTGCAATCTGCAACCCGATTTGGGCGGGTGATATTACCCAATATGTGAACCCGTTGTTTGGCACCACAACATTATGGGATAAGAAAGATTTGGGCTATGAAATGAGTGATAATCCTATTTACCGCACTGTATTGACCGAGCAGGGGCGCCGTCCTGCACAAGGGAAAACAAGAGCTTGGGGTGGAGAAACTTACCCTGGAGCAGCCATGCCTCATGGCATGGTACAGGCTACGCCTGTGACTTGCTGGGGGTCTGGCACAGGATATCAATATGAGGACCCGACTATTTACGGATTCTTTCATACAAGTCATGGTCACTGGGGACAAGGTCATTTCCCCACACTCCCTGTTTCAGGAGATTTTAACCCTGATGATTACGCATCTGCTTATAATCATAAAGATGAAGTAGCTCAAGCGGGTTATTATAAAGTCTATCTCAAACGCTACAAAGTAACATCGGAATTAACCGTAAACTTCCGGAGTGCTTACCATCGCCATACATTCAAAAGTGGCAAGAATAAGCACATTATGATGAATCTTTCTCGGACCAATAGCGTACGCCCGGGCAATGCTCGCTGGACCTTTAAACAGGTAGACGACAAGACATTTATGGGCTCGCAGAACGACATGTATTTTTATGCTGTCGCCAATCAGAAGATTACCGGAACCCATACTGTAAAAAACGCACGCGAGCAATTTACATTAATTGATTTTGCTGATGGTGAAAAGGTAGTAGAGCTACAGATAGGATTCTCCTATACAAGTACTGAGAAAGCAAAACTTAATTTAGAGAGAGAAATCTTAGACAAAACTTTTGACCAAACACGAGCCTTAGCCGATCAGACTTGGGAGGAGGCCCTTTCTAAAGTCAAGGTAACAGGAGGAACAGAGTTGCAGAAGAGCCTGTTTTATAGTGGATTGTATCGCGTTATGCAGAATCCCAATTTGCGTAGCGACGTGGATGTAGAAAAACACGCTACGGTATATTCGAGTAATAACTATTGGGACACCTATGCCAACAAATTGGTAATTCTTCAGATGCTAGAGCCTGAATTGGTAGCAAATATCATCCGTAGTGATATTCAAAGAGCCGACAATTCGGGTTTCTTAGGAAGTGGTTTCCATGGCGACTTCTGTCCCGCATTCATAACAGGTAGTTATTTGCGAGGCATTCGCGATTTCGATATTTATAAAGCCTACCAATATTCGTTGAACAACGCTACACGATCGTGGATTAATGGCAAACGCGGCGGACGTAAATATGGTGAGGAATACCGCAGACAGGGATGGATTGCCGAGAATCATGTTGCCAATCCAAGCGTAAAGACCGAAGAAGATGAGGCTAAGGCATCTGTTCAAAAAACAACCGAGTATTCTTACAGCGACTATGCCGTAGCATTATTTGCAAAGGAGCTGGGCGACATGGAGAATTACGAGTTGCTGATAGGGCGCTCAAAGAATTACCGCAATCTTTTTGACAAAAACAGTGGATTCCTTCGCGCTCGATGGGCAGATGGTTCATGGGTGACTCCATACGATCCGGGAATTCCTTATTACGTGTATATGTATCGAGAGTCAAATGGCTGGATGTCAACATTCTTTGCTCCGCACGACCCCAACGGACTGATCTCTCTGTTTCCGAGCAAAGATGCTTTTGAAACCAAGTTAGACCAGCTATTTAGTACACCTTTTGCCGGTTATGAAGCTGATAATATGACAGGATGGTTTGGGCAGTATTGCGTAGGTAATCAGCCATCACAAGGTATATCCTATTATTATTACTTCGTTGGCAAGCCTGAAAAAGCTCAAGAGAAAATAGATGTCATCATGAATAATTATTATGCTATGGGAAAAGAGGGACTGGCCTATGCTGGTATGGATGATGAAGGCAGCCTCTCTGCGTGGTATGTGATGAATGCTATGGGCTTGTATTCGTTTTCGCCGGCTGATGCGGAATATATCGTTACTGTCCCTGTATTTGATAAGGTGGAATTTACTATGGGAGATACCACTTTTACAATCGTCAAGAAGGGTGTAGGCCGCAAACTTTCAAGTATCAGCTATGACGGAAAGCCTCTTGACAGTTACATTATCAAACATGATGATTTGAAAAAAGGCAAGGAGTTAATCATCATAACTCATGAATAGCACAATTTTTCGTACATTTGCAACCATAAAAGTCAAGAAGCTGTTTTGAATTTCTCCGGAAGTCATTTTATACAGATTCTCTGGAATAAATTCAAAACGACTTCTAAAAAGGCATAAGGCTTCAAATACAAAGCCATTAAGGATAGCCTTGTCAGCTGAAGCCTTATGCCCCTTGTCAATTAAAAACTAAATATTTTAAATACTAAAAAGCAGATGAATTTTAAAAGAAAGATTTGGAGTGTTTTGCTTCTCTGTTTCGCTTTAGGCCAAGTGTATGCCGATGAAGGTATGTGGGTGCTGAAAGAACTAAACAAGCAAAACCTGGCTCGCATGAAAGAACTGGGCTTTACGCCGAGTTACGAGCAGTTGTACAGTGAGACCGATCCATGTGTAGCGAATGCGGTCGTTATCTTTGGCGGAGGATGTACCGGCATCACGGTATCCGAAGAAGGGTTAATTTTCACGAACCACCATTGTGGGTATGGCTCCATACAACAGTTAAGCAGCGTGGAGCACGATTACCTGAAAAATGGTTTCGTCTCGCAAAACAAAGAGGAAGAATTACCGGTTCCGGGGCTGACGGTACGTTACCTGCGGGAGACAATAGACGTGACCGACCGCATCCGCAAAGAGATAGACGGCATCGAGGATGAGTATAAGCGGGTGATGGCAGCCGACTCTATCGGCACGGTGCTGTGCGATTCTATCGGAACCAGTGAGTTTAAGGCTGCAGATGTGCTGCCGTTCTATTCAGACAACAAATATTATTTAGTCGTATATAATGTATTCCGTGATGTACGTATGGTATTTGCCCCGCCTTCGTCATTGGGTAAGTTCGGAGGAGATACCGACAATTGGATGTGGCCGCGCCATACAGATGACTTCTCGGTGTTCCGGGTATATGCGGATGCCAACAATGAACCGGCCGAATACAGCAAAGACAACAAACCTTATAAACCCAAGTATGTGGCCGAAGTTTCCTTACAGGGCTATCAAGATAAAGATTATGCCATGACTATTGGTTTCCCGGGAAGCACAAGTCGCTATCTGTGCTCTTGGGGCGTACGGCAACGTATTGAAAGCGAAAATATTCCACGTATCGAAGTGCGTGGCATCAAACAGGATATCTGGAAAAAAGCCATGTCGGCCAGTGATGCGGTACGTATTAAATATGCCTCCAAATATGCAGGAAGCTCAAACTACTGGAAGAACTCTATCGGCATGAACAAAGGACTGGCTAAACTAGACGTCATTGCCCGTAAGCAGGCCCTGGAAAAGGAATTTGCTGCTTGGGTTGCACAAGACGCAAACCGTAAGGCTAAATATGGTGAGGTACTGAACTTGCTGGAAGAGGGATACACATCATCCAACGAGGCATACCGCGCATTGGTCTACCTGTCTGAATCGCTGGAAAGGGGTACGGAGATTGTTCGTTTGGCACGCATGGTAAACAGCTTCGACCCGGAAGGATCAACCGAAGAGGAGAAAAAGATATTCTTGGAAGACCACATCCAGACCTTCTTCAAAGATTATGAACCCGCACTCGACCAAGAAGTACTGGCTGCTATGATGAAAGTGGCTAACGAACGCATCCCAGCTCAGTATCAACCGGACGTGTTTGCGAAAATCAACAAGAAGTATAAAGGAGATTTTACAAAATATGCGGCTGATGTGTTCAAGAAAACCCAATTGTTATCGTACGACAATATTGTAGAGCTGATTTCCAATCCAAAGAAAAATGCGAAGCTGAAGAAAGACCCGGCATTCGAACTGAGCCTCTCTTCTTTGGTCGCTATGATCAACTTGGAGCAGCAGATGAATGAATCGTCAGACAAAATACGGAAAGGCGAACGTCTCTTCCTGGCCGGACTGATGGAGATGCAACCGGAAAAGACCTTCTATTCGGACGCAAACTTTACGATGCGTATGAGTTATGGTTCGATAGGTGGATACCGCCCTTACGATGCAGCATGGTATAATTACTACACGACCGACAAGGGTATTCTGGAGAAGCAGGATCCGACCAGCGATGAGTTTTGGGTACAAGAGGAAATCCTTGATCTGGTACGAAGCAGAGATTTCGGCCCGTATGCCAACGCGGATGGAGACCTCCAGCTTTGCTTCCTCACCAATAATGATATTACCGGAGGAAATTCAGGTAGTCCGATTTTTGACAAGAATGCACGACTTATTGGATTGGCATTCGATGGGAACTGGGAAGCTATGAGCGGAGATATCGCTTTCGAGCCGGAACTCCAGCGTTGCATCGGTGTAGATATCCGTTATGTACTCTTCATGATTGACAAGTGGGGTAAATGCCCGCGACTGATTGATGAATTAAAGCTGGTAAAGTAAAAAGGGATAAAAGACGGTGTGTCAAAATATAAAATTGCATACAGATGACACACCGTCATAGTATTCTCCTTAATTCTAAAAACCTCAAATTCCAAATTCTAACCTCTCAAATAAAAAGACATGAAACACCTTCTGAATATATGCTTAAGCTTGGCCATAATACTGGCTTTTCCCTCGTTCTTAAGGGCTCAAAATTCCAATAAAGTAATCCACTATAATGCCTTTTCTCACAATGACTATTGGCGAGAACATCCGCTTACCGATGCGTTGGATTTAGGATTCAATTGTGTGGAAGCAGATTTATGGGAAATAGATGATGAATTATATGTCTCCCATGAACAGCCCGAGGCAGATGCAGGCATCCGTTTCCGCACGCTTTATCTGGAACCCCTAATCAAGCGGATTCAGGCAAACGGTGGGAAGGTATATCCGCAGAGCCATCGTCCTTTTTTCTTAATGGTTGATTTTAAACAGAACGGTGAGGAAATCTATCGCTTGTTGAAGAAAATGGTTGAACCTTATCGAGAATACTTTTGCCGAATGGATAACGGAGAGTACCGGGAAGGCGCGATTTTGCTCTTTATATCTGGCGACAGACCTATGCAATCCTTACCCGAAGAATCTACCCGAGTAGCGTTCTTGGATGGTAAGTTGGCGGAAATAGGGAAAGGTATCCCTACCACCCTAATGCCTGTGGTAAGCGATAATTATGCGGATTTTTTTACCTGGAAAGGCGAAGGGGAAATGCCCGCGGACGAATTGGCCCGGATGCGTAAACTCATTCAGAGCGTTCATGCCGAAGACAAACTTTTCCGCTGGTGGGGAGCTCCGGACACCGAGACTTTCAAGCGCCTGTTTCTGCATGAAGGTGTAGATTTGCTGGGGGCTGATAATCTGGAGGAGTTGGTAAAAATATTGTAGTTCCTTTTAAAGCCGCTTTCCAAGGCGAAAGGATGTGCCATAAAAAGACTTCTTTTTTTGATTTAGAATTTCGTTTATCAAAAGGTTTTCTTACATTTGCAGAATTATCAATTTAAAGGACTTACAAATTTATTAAAAGATATCGAATGAAAAAGATTATCGGATTATTACTGTTGCTGGTAACATTCGCTTCATGTGAAGGCCCAATGGGACCGGAAGGGCCAATGGGTCCCCAAGGACCGCAAGGCCCTGCTGGTGAAGGAACCGGAGGCGTTGTAGAAGGATGGCTTTACAATGAGTTTGAGATCACCAGTGCAGAGTGGCAACTATCCGCCGACGGAACCTACTTTTGGTGTGAAAAACCATGGGACGACATTACGGATTATGTCTTTCAGGAAGGCATGGTCATCGGAAATATGTACACCACAGTCGGGACAGAACAGACCTTGACCCCATTACCCTATGTGCTGGATTGCAAAGATGGTAACTACACCTGGCAAGAAACCTATACATTCGATTATAGTCCGGGATGGGTTGCGTTTTACATCAGCTATGATGATTTTCAGATGGACTTGCGTCCGAATACTCAACGGTTCCGCGTCACGATCCTTTGGTAAATCTTTTCGGAAACAATATGGAAGCATCTAAATCGAATAGCCTGTTGAAAGGAGTTATTGACGAATTGGCCGATGAATCATCCTACGGGAAGCTGTTCCATAGTTGCCGGGATGAGGAGGCGTTGCCTTCCGGCGAAAACCTGAAACGTGTAGTTGATTTATGCAGGGCTATTCTTTTCCCCGGATATTACGGTGCAGCACACATCAATCGACAAACCATCCGTTTTCATACAGGAGTGCTGGTCGAAACCTTACATCGCCTGCTTACCAAAGAGATTGGAGCTGGCTTGTGTTTTGCCAATACTGATTGTCAGGATTGCCGGGAGAAGCAGGTGAACGAAGAGGCGGAGCAGCTCTCCGAGCAATTTATCAAGACACTTCCACAAATCCGTGATTTGCTGGCTACAGATGCAGAGGCAACCTACAATGGAGACCCGGCTGCACAAAATCTAGGCGAAGTGATTTTCTGTTACCCGGGATTCCGGGCGATTTGCAACTACCGGATAGCTCATCAGTTACATCTTTTACATGTTCCTTATATTCCACGTATCATAACTGAACTGGCACATTCCGAAACAGGTATCGATATCCATCCGGGTGCCCGCATCGGACACCATTTTTCTATCGACCATGGCACCGGAACGGTTATTGGCGAAACGAGTATCATCGGAAACTATGTACGGATATTCCAAGGTGTCAGCCTGGCAGGAGAGAAATTTCCTCCAGACGAAAACGGGAATGCCATTCGAGGAGTAGAACGCCATCCAGTTGTAGGTAATCA
>DWYO01000146.1 GCA_019118725.1 Candidatus Parabacteroides intestinavium
CTGGATAAAGAGACGCAGATTTCTGAAGAAATGAAAGCTTTTAGTCAGGCGTTTCAAGTAAAAGAGTCAGAACATGTCAGAGTAGTTTCTATGAAAGAGGAACCGGATATGGATGAACTATCTGTTGCAGAGGTAAGGATAATCAACCAAGTTTTGGTTGAGACGCAAGGAATGACCCCTAAAAATCTATCAGATAAATCCCATGCGGACAGTGCCTGGCAAAACGCTCGTAAAAGAGCAGAAGATGATCCATCTGATAATTACATGTCTTTAGTAAACATAGCACGGGCTGGAGGTGCCAACAAACAGGTATTGGAGCACATCCGGTTAACTCAATCTTTTGACGCTTTCTGTAAATTATGAAAGAATCATCCCCTAAGAAACGGAAAAAAGTATATCCCGCCATATCGGAAGTACAATTGTGTAAAGGCACGATTGCCTATTTGCCTTTGGGGAGTGAAGAGGGATTGATTGTTACAGGAGGATATAAATATCGGAATAAATACATTGTCATTGTTGGAATCACCGAAAATGAATTCGTAGTGGGATCCCTTCTGATCAATACTAAAGCGCACGATGCTACACCAGAACTTGGAGCCTGTCAATTTCCGTTGGAGCAGAAAGATTATCCTGAGATTTTAGATTATAAAAGCTGGTTGGATTGCAGCCAGCTCTTTCGAATTGAAAAGAACAAAATGCTGAGACATGCTCAATTTTGTGGCTCAATAACAGAGAAAGACAGTTCTTTATTATTCTCCTATCTACATGAATCAACTATGTTGTCAAATAGGGAAAAGAAAGAATTTGGATTATAAGTTCTAAGTTTTCCGCAATAAACCCTTATAAACAAACTACATGCATATATTAGTTACCGGCGCCAAAGGCTTTGTCGGCAGGAATTTGGTGTCTCAACTTCACAATATCCAATTCGGGAAAGCACGGAACTATCCTCTGTCCGGAGAAGACATCAAAGTTTTCGAATATGATGTGGATAGCGATCCGGAAGAATTGGAGGTCTATTGCAAAAATGCCGATTTTGTATTCAACTTGGCTGGCGTAAATCGTCCGAAAGACCCGGATGAGTTTATGAAAGGAAATTTCGGTTTTGCCTCAACTTTATTGGACACCTTGAAGAAATATAAAAACACCTGTCCGGTAATGATTTCCTCTTCCATCCAAGCGGAATTGGACAATCCGTATGGTGAGTCGAAACGGGCGGGCGAGAATCTGTTGTTTGATTATAGCCAAGAGACCGGAGCGAAAGTACTGGTCTATCGTTTCCCAAACCTGTTTGGTAAATGGTGTCGGCCGAATTATAACAGTGCGGTGGCTACTTTCTGCAATAACATCGCGAACGACTTGCCTATTCAAGTGAACGATCCATCGGTAGTGATGCATCTGGTTTATATTGACGATGTGGTAGATGAATTGATTGCCGCATTGTCCGGTGGGGAGCATCGGGAAGGTAACTTCTGTATTGTGCCGACCGTACATACCATTACGTTAGGCGGAATTGTGGATCTGCTTTATGCCTTTAAGCAGATGCCGCAGACGTTGGAGGTGCCGGACTTGAGTGATGCCTTTACGAAGAAACTCTATTCTACTTATTTATCTTATTTACCGAAAGAAAAGATAAGCTATCCGCTGAAGATGAATGTGGATAACCGGGGCAGCTTTACCGAAATTATCCGGACTCCCGACCGGGGGCAGTTCTCGGTAAACATCTCGAAACCGGGAATTACGAAAGGACAGCACTGGCACCATACGAAGAACGAAAAGTTTGTGGTAGTCAGCGGCCACGGCCTGATTCAACTCCGGAAAATCGGGACGGATGAGGTGCTAAACTTTGAAGTCAGCGGTGATAAGATTGAAGTAGTAGAGATGCTGCCGGGCTATACGCATAACATTATCAATCTATCGGAAACAGAAGATTTGGTGACCTTCATGTGGGCCAATGAGGCGTTTGACCCGAATCGGCCGGACACCTATTTTGAGGAAGTTGAAAATTGAAAATGGAAAGTTGAAAATATGAAAACAGACTATTCTGATATATGTTTTTCCAACACTGGGAAACTGAAATTGCTGATCATTGTGGGCACACGTCCGGAAATTATCCGGCTGGCTGCCGTCATTACAAAATGCCGTCAATACTTTGATTGTATTTTGGCGCATACCGGACAGAATTACGACTATAACCTGAACGGCATCTTCTTCAAAGATTTGAAGCTGAAAGATCCGGAAGTGTATATGGATGCGGTAGGTGATGACTTAGGGGCTACGGTTGGAAATATCATCAATTGCAGTTATAAGTTGATGGTACAGACCCAGCCGGATGCGTTGCTGATATTGGGCGATACCAATTCCTGCCTGTCGGCGATCGCTGCCAAGCGTCTGCATATCCCGATCTTCCACATGGAAGCGGGAAACCGCTGCAAGGATGAATGTTTGCCGGAAGAGACGAACCGCCGTATCGTAGATATTATTTCGGATGTGAATATGGCTTATTCAGAACATGCGCGCCGTTACTTAGCGGAATGCGGATTGCCGAAAGAACGGACGTATGTAACCGGTTCCCCGATGGCAGAAGTGCTTCACGCAAATCTGAAAGAAATAGAAGCTTCCGATATCCTTACCCGATTGGGGTTGGAAAAAGGAAATTATATGCTGCTATCAGCCCACCGGGAGGAAAACATCGATACGGAAAAGAACTTCCTTTCCCTATTCAATGCGATTAATGCGATGGCAGAAAAGTACGATATGCCAATCCTCTATTCCTGTCATCCGCGTTCCCGGAAGCGATTGGAGCAAAGCGGGTTCCGGTTGGACAAACGGGTAATCCGCCACGAACCTTTGGGCTTCCATGACTACAACTGCCTGCAAATGAATGCCGCAGCAGTTATCTCGGATAGCGGAACCCTGCCCGAAGAGAGCTCTTTCTTTACCTCGATCGGTCATCCATTCCCTGCCGTTTGCATCCGGACCAGTACAGAACGCCCAGAAGCCTTAGACAAAGGCTGCTTCATCTTAGCCGGTATAGATACAACTTCATTGTTGCAGGCCGTTGATACGGCTATCACGATGAATCAGAACGGCGATTATGGCATCCCGGTTCCCGATTATGTGGAAGAGAATGTCTCTACCAAAGTTGTTAAGATTATCCAGTCTTATACCGGAGTTGTCAATAAGATGGTTTGGAGGAAAGAAGTTTAGTTTAGCGGGTGATGGGTTAATAGGTTAAAAAGTTTTTTTGTTTACAAAACAATGAGAATACTTTTGGTCACTCAGTATTTTTATCCGGAAAATTTTAAAAGCAATGATATTGCTTTTGAAT